>JAISPK010000129.1 GCA_031274985.1 Coriobacteriales bacterium
CAGGGGAGTGCGCTGCTTTCCCGAGCAGGTGATTATTCAAGCGGGAACCCAGGTGTCGATACAAAACCTCGTGCAACTGTTTGATCCTGCTGTTGATGCGGTTGCTATGGAGGAGCCGGGCTATGACAAGATTCGCGTTGTGTTTGAGCAGGCACGATTTAAGGTCATTGCCTGCCCGACCTACGAAGGGGTTCCCCTGTTTATGCGGTCACTCGCGGCGTCCGCCGCTAAACTTTGCTTTGTGACCCCGTCCAACCAGTTTCCCACGGGGGCCATTTTGCCCATGCAGGCCCGACTGCGGCTGCTGGAGTGGGCGCACGCCACGGATGCGTATGTATTAGAAGATGACTACTGCCGGGAGTTTAGGTATAACGCACACCCGGTGCCATCGCTCAAGTCCCTCGATACCAACCATCGGGTCATTTACATGGGGACATTTTCCAAGACACTCTCGCCGGCGCTGAGGGTAAGCTATCTGATACTGCCGCCCGAGTTGCTCAAGTGCTGGAACAATCACTTCAGTATGATAAATTCTGCCGTGCCGTGGCTTTCACAGGTGGTGTTGCGGCGCTTTATCGAACAGGGGCATTACGAAAAGCTCATCAGGCGCGCACTCACGCGCAACAAACAAAAATACGAAACGCTCATTGCTGCGCTCAATAAGCACCTGGGCAACCGGGTAGAGCTCACCGACAATGGCGCCGGCCTGCATATTCTGGTCAAGGTCAGGGACGGAAGAAGCCAGCAGGAGCTGGTACACCTTGCCGAGGAAGCCGGCGTAGGTGTCTATGAAACCAGCCCGTATTGGATGAGCGCAAGCCCGGCGCAGGAGAATCATATACTTATTGGCTTTTCGTCTATCAGAAAAGAAGATATTGAGCCGGGGATCCAGGCATTGGCAAAGGCCTGGTTTGGCTGAGCGCCCTACCGTTCACCGGCACTGAGCGGCAACCGGCCCGTCTGAAAATGCCCTGCGCCCGTTTACCTAACCGCTGAGACGGTTCATTGACCTAAACCAATAAACACCTCAAATAGTTCTGCTACTATTCTCTGCACCTAGAACGCGGCAGACAGCCTGAGGAGCAATGGGACGGGCTCATTAGTCTCCTCGTTGACGACAAAAAGGATTGGAGTGTTCACTATGAAAGCATTTGTAATGAAGAGAATCGGCGAGGTTGGATGGATTGATAAGCCTGTTCCTGAGTGCGGCCCCATCGATGCCCTGGTTAAGCCAATCGCCCTTGCCCCCTGTACGTCCGATGTGCACACGATTTGGGAAGGCGCAGTAGGCGAGAGGACAGACCTCACCTTAGGACACGAAGGCGTGGGAGAGGTAGTTGAGGTAGGTTCTCTGGTAAAGGACTTTAAGCCGGGCGACAAGGTCATCATCCCTGCTATCACCCCTGACTGGAATTCCGTAGAGGCGCAAGCCGGTTATGGACAGCACTCCGGCGAAATGCTCGGCGGCTGGAAGTTCTCCAACATCAAAGACGGTGTGTTTGCAGAGGTAATCCATGTAAACGATGCTGACGGCAACCTGGCCTTCCTTCCCGAGGGAATGGATCTGGGCGCAGCTTGTATGCTCTCCGACATGGTCCCCACCGGTTTTCTGGCAGCGGATCTTGCCAAGATTGAGCACGGTGACTCTGTGTGCGTTATCGGTATCGGCCCGGTAGGCCTCATGGGCGTTGCTGGTGCTGCGCTTAAAGGCGCCGGCAGACTCTTTGCCGTAGGCACCCGCCCCAATTGTGTACAGGTAGCCCAGGACTTTGGCGCAACCGATATTATCAGCTACAAAAACGGCCCCATTGACCAGCAGATCCTTGAGGCAACCAAGGGCAAAGGTGTTGACAAGGTCCTCATCGCCGGCGGAACGGTGGATACATTCGCCGAGGCGGTAACCATGCTCAAGCCCGGCGGCATCGTCGCCAACGTCAACTATCTCGGCTCCGGTGAGTTCATCAAGATCCCCCGTGTTGAGTGGGGCGTTGGTATGAGCCACAAGACCATCACCTGCGGTCTCATGATGGGCGGACGCTACAGAGTAGAAAAACTCGCTTCGCTCATAACGTACGGTAAACTCGATGCCGGCAAGCTCGTTACGCATCGCCTTAACGGCTTTGACAAGCTCGAGGATGCCCTCATGCTCATGAAGAACAAGCCAGCCGACCTTATCAAGCCGGTTGTCATCCTCTAATTGTTCTGAGTTAAAACGTGCTACTGGCGCGCAAGGGACTGAGATCCCTTGCGCGCTTGCTTTTTATTGGCTGCTGTTTGAGGGACCTGTACAACCGGGTTGTTTGCAACACGATAAGATTCTCTGTTGACCTCGCCTGGTGGAGATAGGATAGAATACTTTTTATTAAGAAACCTCAGGGATGGTGTATGGGCAAACTAGCAGGTGGTGACACGTTTCATCTGGCTGACGAAGAAGTGTGTCTTTCAGGCGAACAGTGGGAGACAAAGAAAACTCCCCTCATACTCAAGCTGCTCGCAATACTCTTGATTATTGCCGCAGTGTTTGCGGTGCCTCCGCTGGTGCTCATCCTTGTCACTATGATTGCGGAGCCCTTTGGGCTTGACACCCTGGGAGTAACCTCCTTTGTTATCTCCCTGGTTCTCAGTGTGTCGCTGTTGGCCAATTCGGTGCTTGGCGCTTTACTCGGCATCAATCTTCTCAGGCGCAGGATGCGTTTTGCCCGGCACACCGCAGAGATACTCATTGCTATCTCGGTTGTTGCTATGATCTGCGAGATAATGCTCAACGGGCTCAGCCTGTATCTACTCACCTATCTGATACGCCTGGTGATACTCATTGCTGTAGGCACGTATATCGACCCCACGCTTTCTGAAGAGCGCAAAGTGCAGCGTGCTCTCAGAAAAATGGAAACGCGCGATGAGGCCGCCAAGGGTGTCCTGGGACGCGACGAGAGCGGCAGAGGCTACCTCAAGCTCGACTTTTGTAATATCTTCTGGATCTTTGTAATCGGTTGCGTCGTCGGGGTCATTATCGAGACGCTCTTCCATCTGGCAACGACGCACGAGTACATGAACCGGGCCGGGATGCTCTATGGCCCCTTTTCTCCCATCTATGGGTTTGGCGCAGTTTTAATGACGGTTGCGCTCAATCGCTTCTATAAAAAGTCCATTATTCTCATCTTTTTGTTTACGGCACTTATCGGCGGAGCCTTTGAGTATTCCGTCAGCTGGTTTTTTGAGTTTGCCTTTGGCATCGTTGCCTGGGATTACTCGGGCACCTTTCTTTCCATCGACGGGCGCACCGACGGCCTGTTCATGTGTTTCTGGGGCTTGCTGGGCTGCGTGTGGATCAAGTTCTTGCTGCCCTCTGTGCTCAAACTCGTCAATCTCATTCCCTGGAATCTGCGCTACAGTGCAACGACGGTCTTTGCCGCGCTGATGCTGTTAAACGGAGGATTGACTTTGGCAGCCTTTGATAGTTGGTATCAGCGCCAGGCAGACAGCGAGCCGACCAATGCACTTGAGGAATTCTGCGACGAATTCTACGATGACACGTTTATGGAAGACCGCTTTCAGACCATGTCGATAGACCCCTCAAAGTCAACACGTACTTAGCAGGCACAACTCATTGCGTTACTGCGACGCGCTCCACGTTTCGAGAACAGGCCAATTGATACGGCTCAGTACATAAGCAATACAATAACCTCAGGCATGGCAAGGGATACGGCTTTGTGGTAGGTGATGTAACGTGAGAATAGGAATTGGAATCGACACGGGCGGCACGTATACCGATGCTGTTGCCTTTGATTTTGACACCCAAAGGATACGGGAAACCGCAAAGGCTCTCACCACCAAAGAAGACCTCTCAAAGGGAATTCTGGAAGCGCTCGACGGACTCTCCGAGACCTTGCTCAAAGAAGCAGAGATACTCTCCCTCTCAACAACACTTGCGACCAATGCCTGCGTTGAGAACAAGGGTGGCGACGGGCGGCTGATTATTTTTGGGGGAGACGCAAGGAGCATCGACCGGTTGGGTGGAGCCTACGGTTTGCCGCCGGCAAAGGATATCTATCTGCAAGAGAGCTATACCAACTTCTCCGGAGAGTCTGAACGGGAGGTAGACTGGGGGCTCTTCGAACAGGAGATTGCCAACGGATACGAACAGTACGATTGCATTGGAATCGTCGAGATCAATGCTACGAGAACCGGCGGAGCTGTCGAAAAGCAGGCAAAGGCCCTTCTTCAGCAAGCCTTGGACATTCCGGTCATCTGCGGGCATGAACTCTTCTCAAAACTGAATTATCTCCAGCGAGGATCAAGCGCCCTGCTCAACGCACGACTCTATCCGGTGATCAAGGAGTTTTTGGAGGCGATCAAAACCGCGGTTGCCCGGCGTGCCCTTAAGGCCAAACTGATTATCATGCGCAGCGACGGCAGTGTCATGTCAGAGGAGTTCGCGTCCCTGCATCCTATAGAGACGCTGCTTTGCGGGCCGGCGGCCAGTGCTCTGGGCGGATTGCATCTCTGCAACGAAACCAACAGCATCGTGATAGACATGGGCGGCACCACCACCGACATCTCGCTCATCAAGGAGGGGGCGCCCGTAGTGCTTGAGGGAGGGGTAAATATCGGAAGGTGGAAGACCTTCGTTGATGGCCTCTACAGTAAAACCGTGGGACTGGGCGGAGACAGCGCTTTGCACTACGAGAGAAAACGTCTGCGCCTCGAAGAATACCGGGTGGTTCCTCTCTGCGTGGTAGCCGACACCTTTCCGGGGGTGATCAACAACCTCAAAAGACTTAACAAGAGCGAGCGTCGGCACAGCCGGTTTATTCACGAGCATCTCTTGCTTACAAAAAACATCAGTGATAACCCCCGCTACACAGACGAAGAAAAACGCCTGGGTGAGTTGCTGGGCAAGGGGCCGATGATGCTGCTGGACGCTGCCCGTGCCCAGGGCAGGGACCTCAGGGTTTTTGACGTTTCGAGGCTGGTGAAAGACGGTGTTGTTGAGATCTGCGGGCTCACGCCCACCGATATCATGCACCTGCGCAACGACTTTGTCCGCTATGCAACGGAGGCATCGCGCCTTGGCGCCGAGTTTGTGGCCCGCAATCTTGAGGTTTCTGTTGAGCACTTGTGTGAAGCAGTCTACCGTGAGGTCAAGCGAAAGCTCTACGTAAACATCGTGCAGGTGCTGCTGGAGAACCAGGATCAACACTATAGAATCCACGGAATCAACAGCGAGCTCGAGAGGCTCATCAACTACAGTTTTGAGTTGGGCATGCAGAGTGAGGGCGAGAGCATGATCAGCCCGTTGTTCACCACTCAGTATTCGCTGGTTGGGACGGGCGCTCCCATCCGCTTTTTCCTCAGCGATGTAGCAAGGATGCTGCATACCACCGCGCTGATTCCCGAGAACTATGAGGTTGCCAACGCCGTAGGGGCAATCACCGGAAACATCTCCGCGGTCTGCTCCGTTGAGGTGGTACCCACCGAGAGCGCGCAGCTGGTTGTCTATGGCATCAGCGAGAACAGGACCTTTCTCTACAAAGAGACCGCCGAGGCATTTGCTGCCCAGCAGGCAGCGCTCGGAGCCAGACAAGAGGCGCTGAGACGCGGCGCAAGAGGGGAGCTCGCGGTGTTCCTTTCGGTAGAGCAGCACAAGGGGGAGTCCCAGTGGAGCACTATTTACCTGGGAAGCACGGTGAGCGCCCGTGCCGTTGGCGGCTTATTCTGAATTCCGCATTCCGGCGATGCCGGGGGCAGGAGGCTCCGGCGGTGTTTTGAACAGCAACTCCACGAGCAATCGGTTGTTCAGATCAAAGGCCGCCTCAGGCTGCTCAACACTTTTCTCATATTTTGCGTAGCCCTGTTTGAGCACTTCCACAACTTCATCTACTGCCAGACTCATGGACTGGCACTCCCAAACAAAATGAGCGACTTTTTGAGACCAATACAGGGCATTTTCTAAATAGCGCGTTGCTGTGGGGCCGCTGACTACCAACTGGTGGCTCACCAGGATATGCTCAGGGTGCAGCGCCTGCGCTTTTTTGATTGAGGCAAGAGCGTCATGATGACCGGTGAGAATAGCAGGAGCCACGGTGTTGTCGTCCAGTATGATGCCAAACGTCTCGGTTCCAAAGAGCAGGCGGTCTTGCGCGAGCCACAACATGAGTGAGCAGCGGGTATGGCCGGGAGCAGCAAGAACCTCCAGTTGCACACTGCCCAGATCGATGCGGTCGCCTTCAGCGACAATCTGATCGACGGACAAGGTGTTGAGGAGAGAGTAGTCAAACGAATCCCGCTCAGCAGCGGAGATCCTGCCGGCCTCACAAGCTTCTCTGGTTGCCTCTAAATTGAGGGACAGCATGGTTTCGCGAGCGCCGGGGCGCTCAAGAACGCGTGCGGCGTGCGCGCTTCCCAAAACGATGACGTCGGGCCAGCGTTCTTTGATCCAGGCGCTTGCTGAGGCATGATCGTAGTGTGAGTGAGACAAAAAGAGAAAGTCCAGCGGCTTTTGTTCTAAAAGATCTTCCAACTGTGCCACCAGAGCAGGAGCGCTATAGGCAAAACCGCAGTCGTAGAGCAGCGAGCGCTCGGCTGTGCGCGCCAGGAAACCCTCTCCGCCGGGACTACCCACCTGCATCACCTCGAGAAGATCCGACCTAAATACCTGCATAATACTCATTTCTTATTGTCAACTATGGTGGTTACCAAGGCATCCTGATCGATGTGCAGGGTGCCGGAAGCGTCTATTGTATCAATAATGCAGCCGGGTCCAATGGTAATGTCATGTCCGCTCACCTTGTTGGCGTGCACGCCACGCAGGCTGACGGTGGTTGCTTCAATCAGGTCGACTTTTGAGAAGTCATGGCTCCCCACGGCTAGTTTGAGTTTAACCCACATCCTAAAAAAGAAGGAACGCGTAAAGGACTGAATGGAGATGCGATCGCCAACAATCTCAGCGGCGTTGATAAAGCCCTGCGCGTCAATCGTGTCTGCCGATACCTGACCGTCGGTGGTGAGGATCCCGTCGCAGATGATGCGATCTGCCTCGATCTTAGAGCCATGGACAGTTACCACGCCGTCTATATCCAGCAGGGCGCAGCGCAGGTTTCCGTCAATGGTGGCTACGCCATCGGTTGAGAGGGTCTCACAACTCACGTCGCTTCTTGCGGTAAAGACCCCGGTGATATCGAGCAGCGCTGCTTCAAGGGGCCCCTCCGCGGTGGTGACGCCATTGACATTAAGATCGCCGTACACACCTCCGGGAAAGTTCACCACGCCGTCAATCCGTCCGTTTTCCATACTGCCAACACCTTTGAATGTGGTCATGGTTCAGCCTTTCTCTTCAGCTGTTGTACTGTCAGCACTCGTCGAGCAAGGCACGGCAACACCGAGCGCCCTGATGGCCTGTGCGACCAGATCATAGTTTTCTTTGCTGCTCGCTCCTGTTTTGTCGAGGGCAAGATAGAGCGTTGAGATTGCTCTGGCTGATAATTCGGAGAGCCAGAGATTGTTAGAGGCAGTCAGGAGGTCGTTGATGAAGCCCTCCTCCATGCCGCCAATCGCATGCAAAACGTGCTGCAGGTTTGCCTGGAGTGGCTGCGCCGACAGCTGTTCACGAATCTCGGAGAGCGAGAGCCCCTCTTTCATGGACTGTATGGCTTCGAGGCGCTCTAACACGAGTTTGCGGGGAAAGAAGGTCTCCTGGCCGGTATAGGCGCTGCGCTTGTCAAACCACTCTTCCGGTATCAGACCTTCGCGCTTCCAGCGGTAAAGCTGGCCATACGAGATGCCCGTCTCGCGCAACAAATCCTTTTTTGAGATCACGTTTTGGACCTCGCTTGGAGTCTCATCCGGGGATTCATTCATAGGGGAGCCCCCCTTTCTCGTAGCTGTCTGTTTGCAGGAGAGTAAAGGTTGACGCACAACTGCCGAACCCTACTTCTGGCAACAGAACAAAACATTGTTACGCAATATAACAATGTTTTGTTACGCTGTCAAGAGCAGCTTTTCCACCCTGCAGCTTCTGCGTCTTCTCCGGCTTCTCCGCACGAGACCCGCTCTCCTGTACCTACACAAAAACAGGGAGCCGTGATTGCTCACGGCTCCCGGAAAAGTTGACTTTTAGGGGATTGCTTCATCCCGTTGTGCTGCAATAAACCAAAAACAACCGCTTACTTTTTCTTGAACTTCATGGTAAAGCCCAGCCCTTTACCGCCGGCAAGCTCATCGCTGGCCACCCAGATAAGCGTGTCGCCATCAAAGGAGATGCTTGCCAGGCCTGCCTCATCCTGCCAGGTGATGGTATCGCCATCAATGGCAAAGGGTACATCAAGCTCCTCGCCGTTCAGGTTCATGGTAAAGCTCTTGTTGCTCTTTATCTCGATGTATTGATTTGCGAGTCCACCGGACGTTGCCATAGCTAGTTCCAGTTGCTCGCCCTCGATTACTATTCCCTGTGACTCCATGTAATACAGCTGGTACTTGCCTACTTCGGGACCAGCCTGCTCTTCGGCAGCTCCAAAGCAGCCCACTACCGAGATTGCCACGACTCCTGCAATACACAGAATCAACGCAGCTCTTAGTGCCTTCTTAATCATGATTGTATATCCCTTCGCCGAAATTACCGATATGGTTCTCCCACACAAAACAATTGTGGAGTATATCATAGACAATCCGGTTAGGGCTCAGCTTTCCGGTAAAAACGGCGAGACACAAATCACGTAAAATGAAGGGGCCCTCGAAGGAGCAACGAAAGGAAAGGCGCATGAAAAAGGTCAGGTTTGGTCGAACCGAGCTGCAGGTAAGCAAAATAGCCCTGGGCGGCATTCCCCTCCAGCGTCTTACCAAGGCAGAGGCCATCGCGGTAGTACATGAATCCTTAGCGCTGGGCATCAACTTCATTGACACCGCCAACTTCTATCTGGACAGCGAGGAGAAGATCGGAGCGGCCATCCGGGGAATCCCGCGCCAAGAACTGGTGTTGTCAACAAAATCCCTGGGGCAAACAGCGGCAGATCTTACCGCGCACCTCAACAACAGTCTTAAATTGCTGGGCGTGGATTACGTGGATATATTTCACCTTCATAGTGTCAGTACGCCCGAACGCCTGAACAACGTGTTCAAAGAAAACGGCACCTTTGAGTGGCTGCAAGAACAGGTCAAGGCGGGCAAGGTTCGCTTTCCTGCGTTCTCAAGCCATCGTATAGACCTGGCGCTCCAGCTCATGGAAACCAACCGGTTTGACGTGGTGCAGCTGCCGTTTAACTATGTTGACCAGGAGGGCGAAGAAGCCATAAACCTCGCCCGCCAACTCGACCTTGGCTTTATCTGCATGAAGCCTCTGGGTGGCGGGCGGCTCACCGATGCCGGCTCAGCCTTTCGCTTTCTTATGCAGTACGATAACCTCGTGCCCAACCCGGGCATCGAAACGTTGGAGGAGATCCGCGAGATTGCTGCTATCGTTGCGTCTAACGCTAGCCTCACGCTCGCAGACGAGACCGAGATAGCCCGCGTGCGCGCAGAGCTGGGTACCCAGTGGTGCCATAAGTGTGATTACTGTCAGCCCTGTTTGCAGGGCGTGCAGATCAGCGGGGCGCTGACTGTTGAGTGTACTTTTAAGCGCTACAACGTAGAAGGAGCCCGCCTCTTAATTGACAGGCCTGTTGAGTCGGCGCGCGCCTGCACCGAATGCGGCGACTGCCTTCCGCGCTGTCCGTATCAACTAAACATCCCCCAGCTCCTCAAAGAGAACATCGCCTTTTACGATTCAATCGTTACATAACAGGAGGGCTCACGTCCCCCTGTCAACCTAAGGTACAATGCAGCCCATGAGACTTTTTGTTGCCATAGATCTGCCTGACGAGGCCAAAGAAGAGCTCAACCGGCTCACTTTGGAGCTCAGACGGGCTTCTTGCGCCGGCAGTTTTGTGCCGCAGGAAAACGCACACCTGACCCTCGTTTTCATCGGCGAGACCCAACGCGTCAACGAGGCCAAGGCGGCGCTGCAACAGGTGGCAGCAAGCTTCAGGGTGCACCCGGGCGCACCGCCCGACGAAAGCTTTGAGATCAACCTCTTGGGCATCGGCAGTTTCAAACAGCGAAAAGGACATACCTGGTGGGTGGGCATCAGTGAAGACGCAGGTCTCGCGTATCTCAAAATCTTGCAAAGCGAAGTAGCCACCGCGCTGGCAAACGCAGGCTTTGAACTCGAGAAGCGTTTCTACAAGCCCCATATCACGCTGGCACGCTCGGTCAAAACCACCCGTTTAGTGCACTTGGAACCAGCTCCACTGAGCGTGAAGGTACAGGAATTCATCCTCTACCGTTCTCACGCGGAGCAGGGCAAACAGGTCTACACCCCCCTTGCAGTCTTTCCTTTTTGTTAAAATGGTAACGTACTTACCAGGATCATTACTCCAGGAGAGGAGAGCATGACTACTGCCCGAAAACTTGAGCAGTTGCTGTTTGATGCCTATCCGGCGAAAGACGCAATACCTGACGATCGCATAGGCTTGCTCGTTGGAGACGCCACCGCAGAGGTGCGAGGCATTGCTTTGGCTCTCGATGCAAAGGTTGCCAATATTGAGGCTGCCTTTGCTGCTGGTTGCAATGTTTTGGTTTCCCATCATCCGGTGTTCTGGTATCCTCCAACCGAGTTTTTGAGGCAGGGGCTCTCGGAAGGCGCGGCTGTCTACAGGGCAGCTGAGCTGGGCGTGGCTCTCATTGCCATGCACACCAATCTGGACTGTGCTCCCGAAACAAAAGGGCTGCTCCTCGAGCCCGCAGGCTTTACCTATAGCGCGCCGCTCTCTCTGCCCCGGGAAACAGAGGCCGAATTAAGAGTGGCCAAAAAAACAGCGGACACCTCTGAGGAGCGGGCAAAAACTCCCGAGCTCACCCCGTCAATGGGCCAGATGGGCGTGCCAAAAGACGGCAAGCCGGTAAGCCTCCAACAGGTGGCAAGCCTCTACAAAAATGCTTTTGGAGCTGTTGCAAAGGTGTGGGGCTCGCCGGAAAAAGTCATCGGGCAGCTTGCCTGCTGTTCTGGCGGCGGCGGGTCTTTGGTACAGCGGGTCATCAATCTTGGCGCGGACTGTTACGTCACCGGCGAAGTTGCCTATCACGAGGCATTGACGCTGGCTGACGCAGACGTAGCCCTCATCGAGTTGGGACACGACCGCAGTGAGTTGCCCTACCGTGAGCACCTCTATAAAACCCTGCTCGCAGCAGGTATTGACGAATCACTACTGCACATCCTCGGACCAACTGCCAGCTGGTGGCAGTGATCAAGGAAAGGGACCATGTTAATTATCGAAATCATCATACTTGGCCTCATACTCAGCTTAGATGCTCTGGCCATTACCATTACCAACCTCATGGTCTACCCCGGTCTCTCCCGCACCAGAAGCCTGATGCTGCCCCTTACCTTTGGATTATTCCAGGGAGCCATGATCCTTGTGGGCTACTTTATCGGCAGCCTGGCGCTGAGTTACGTCAAAGCCTTCGCAGGGCCAATAGGGCTTGCTATCCTCGCGGTCATTGGCGCAAGGATGATCTTTGACGCAGTCAAGGACATCCGTAAAGATAAGAAGAAAAAAGAGCTCGGCTCTGAACTAGTCGAAAACACTGAGCTCCTGGAGCCGGAAACAAAGTTGCGCACCACCACGATTCTGCTCGAAGGCGTGGCCTCCTCACTCGATGCCCTCATTGTGGGCGTGTCGCTGGTTGCCCTGGGCTTTAACATCTATATGACCTCGACCATCGTTGGAATCACGACATTCCTGGTGTGCCTGGTAGGACTGTTTATCGGAAAACGCCTTGGGGTAATACTGGTTGAGAAGGCCCAGATCGTCGGCGGCATCGCGCTTATTCTCATCGGCATCAACATCTGCTTCTTTTAGTTGGCGCTGGGTGAGGGAGTCTTGATGAGCAGCACGAGGACCCTCGTCATCACTGAGGTAGCATTGGCTATCGCCCTTGCAACCGTCCTGAACTTCTTGCAGATAAGACTGCCCGTTAACCTCTTTGGCGGATCGCTCAATCTGTCTATGCTGCCCCTGGCCGTGGTAGCGTTGCGCCGCGGGGCGTTGAGCGGTGCGGTGGCAGGAACGATTTTTGGGCTCATTGACCTGCTGATCGAACCCTTCTTTCTCATGCCCCTACAGGTCGTGCTGGATTATCCGCTGCCTTACCTGCTCTTTGGGCTTGGCGTGGGGCTCTTCTGCGGGCTGTACCATAAGCTTTCAGCAAGAGTCACTTCTGCAGCAACGGGGCGCCAACTGGCACAGGGTTCGCTCATCATTGTGTTTGCTCTTATCATCGGCGGCCTCTTGCGACTCGCTTCGCACGTGGCGAGCGGGGTCGTGTTTTTTGCAGCGTATGCTGCCGACTTCTTTGCGCTCAACCCCACGCTGTTGTTGGCCGGGCCGGTAGATTCCGGGCTCAATCTCTGGATCTATTCCCTGGGATATAATCTCATCTATCTCGTGCCTTCGCTCATAGGTGCAGCGCTCTGTCTTTTGGTGATTGCCCCGGTTTTAGCAAGAGCAGTGCCGGTAAGGAAGTAAGATGCAAAAAACTTCTCAACCACAAAAAAAGACGCCGGACAACGGCGCTCTTTTGGTCTCCGGTTCTCCGGTTGGCGTGAGCCCCGACCTGTTGCACGACCTTGCCGCTGCGGCTGAGTTTATCCTGGCCCTGGACTCCGGTGGCGACCAACTGGCAGCAGCAGGCTTGCTGCCCGACTTGCTCCTGGGAGACCTTGACTCGCTTAGTCAAAACACCCTGACGTACTTTGAAAAAAACGATGTTCCCGTGCAAGCCTTTGACTCCTACAAGAATGCCACCGACCTTGAGCTGGGAATCGAAGAGCTCTCTGCGCGCGGATACCAGCGTATCGTTGCAACCAATATAGCGGGTGGTCGCACGGATCATATGCTGGGGTCGTTGGGCGCACTCGCTCACGCGGCGGGCGAAAAAGGTATGCAGGTTGCGTACCGGGACAACCGGGAAGCCTGCTTCTTTGTCAGCGGCGCTCAAAACACTGAGACAAAAGTCCTCGAGTTGGAGTTCCAAAAGGGCGACCTGGTAGCAATTGAGAGCTTTGAGGCAGGACAGGTGAGCAAGCTCCAACCGCCTTTCTTCTCGCTTGCTGCGCCTGCGCATATCTCGCTGATAGCTTGGGGCGGCCCCGCGACAGTCTCACTCAGGGGTACTGAGTGGGAGCTCGATCACCACACGCTCAGCCCCTCAAGCGCCCTCGCGGTTTCCAACGTCGCGCGCTGCCCAAAGCTGCGCCTTGAGGTGCATGGCACGGGCACAGTACTCCTGCTGCTTACGCAACAAGCGCGCCCGTAGCAAAAAGCGCTTATTGAGCGCCAAAAACCGGGGTTTTTTAAAAAATGCTGCCCTTGGCTGCATAAAAACGGGGCAGCACAAAGACATTCCACCTTGCTTGATGACCATAAAGCAAATTGTGGCTATTTCTGATTGAATAATTTTTTCTAAGCGTTATGCTCATTTAATAAGGTTACTACGAGAGAATGGAGGATACATGCAAATCGGAATTCCCCGGGAGTCCGATCCTCGAGAAACCCGTGTTGCTGCTACTCCCAAATCGGTAGTCCAGCTTATTAAGCTTGGTTACGAGGTATTGGTAGAAGCAGGAGCCGGATCTCATGCAGCATTTCCTAACGAGGAGTATGAGGCTGCAGGAGCCACGATAGTCAATTCCGACATGATTTGGGGAGCGGACCTTGTCGCAAAGATAAATGAGCCAACGGACAGCGAAATAGCTTCCATGAAAAAGGGAGCCTGCCTCATCAGTCTCATCGGTGCTCCCCGAAATCCCCAACTTTTAGAAAAGCTCGCAGGCGCCGACCTGATCGTTTTAGCAATGGACTCAGTGCCCCGCATCTCGCGCGCACAGTCCCTCGACGTGATTTCTTCGATGGCAAACATCGGAGGCTACCGGGCTGTCATCGAGGCAGCCAATGTCTTTGGTTCGTTCTTCACCGGGCAGGTCACCGCTGCTGGCAAGGTTCCTCCCGCTAAGGTCTTTGTGTCCGGCGCTGGAGTTGCCGGCCTCGCTGCCGTAGGTACGGCAAACTCGCTGGGCGCCATTGTGCGTGCTACCGACATCAGGGCAGAGGTGGCAGAGCAGGTAGAGTCCATGGGCGCAGAGTTTGTGGCCGTGGAGGCAGAAAGCCAACAATCAACGGATGGTTACGCCAAGGAGGCTACCGCCGACTATGCCGACGCTGCGGCCCGTATGTATGCCGAGCAATGCAAGGACGTGGATATCATCATCACTACGGCACTCATCCCGGGTCGACCCGCCCCCCGCCTCATCACGGCTGAGATGGTGGCTACCATGCGGCCGGGAAGTGTCATTGTAGACATGGCTGCCGGCACCGGCGGCAATGTGGAAGGCTCCGTTGCCGACGAGATCGTCACCACGGCAAACGGGGTCAAGATCATCGGCTACACCGATCTGCCCGGCCGCCTTCCCACGCAGGCATCGCAGCTCTTCAGCCAGAACATCGTTAATCTGATGAAGTTGCTCACGCCCGAAAAGGACGGGCAACTCACGCTTGACCTCGACGACGTGGTGCAGCGCGGCATGCTGGTGGCAAAAGACGGAGCGGTTATGTGGCCACCTCCGGCAGTGAACGTCTCTGCCGCCCCTGTGGCACCAGCCCCCCCGGCCCCCGAGCCCGAGCCGCAAAAAAAGCCTCGTGACAAGCGGGTTACCTATGGCGTTTTGGCGCTCTGCGCCCTCGCGCTCCTGGCCCTCTTTACCGTCTCTCCGACGGGACTCATCGGGCACTTCATGGTGCTCATGCTGTCGGTGGTGATCGGCTTTTATGTGATTGGCAACGTTGCCCACTCGCTGCACACTCCGCTCATGAGCGTGACCAACGCCATCAGCGGCATCATACTCGTTGGCTGTCTTTTGGGTCTCATACTCGTTGACCAGACGGCCTCGCTGTTTGCTGGCACTAACCTTATCATCCTCATTCTCTCTGTCCTCGGCATTCTCCTTGCCTCGATTAACGTCTTCGGTGGCTTCACGGTTACCCAGCGCATGCTGAAGATGTTCCAGAAGGGGTGAGCGGGATGCCAACAATCGTTTTCGAAGGAGCCCGGAGTGCTCTTCCAATCTCCCTTGTTCAAGGTTCGTACATAATTGCCGGGCTGCTCTTTATCCTGGCACTCGCCGGTTTGTCAAAGCACGAGACCTCTAAAAGAGGAAACATCCTGGGGATGATAGGCATGGCTGTAGCCCTTGGCTTTATCATCTTAGGCACGGTGCTCGGAGTCTCGGACACCATGCAACTCGAGGTTCTCGGCCAGCAGACGCTCGTAACCGGATTCATCAAGCAACCGGCATTCTCGTGGGCGCTCGTTGTCATTGTCTGCGCCATGCTCATCGGCGCCGTGATTGGTGTTATCCGGGCGCTGCGGGTGGAGATGACCGGCATGCCGGAGCTCATCGCGCTCTTTCACTCCTTTGTGGGTATCGCAGCGGTATTCGTGGGCTGGGTCTCTTACTTTGCCTTTGCTGCCTCAGGTCACTTTGACCCCCTGCACTCAGGGGAGCTTTTTGTGGGCATCTTTATCGGCGGGGTGACCTTTACCGGCTCCATCATCGCCTTCTTAAAGCTTTCTGCCCGCATTAACAGCGCACCGCTCAAACTGCCGGGGCGCAACATCTTAAACCTGGGCGCGCTCGCCGTCTTCATCGTTTTAACGGTAGTCTTCGTGATGGCTCCCGAGGGCAGTACGGGCCTCGTCCTCATCTCAGTGGCCACGGTGCTTTCTCTGCTGCTGGGACTCCACCTCGTGGCCTCCATTGGAGGGGGCGACATGCCGGTGGTCATCAGCATGCTCAACTCCTACTCAGGTTGGGCCGCCGCCGCCGTGGGCTTCACACTCGACAACGATCTGCTCATCATCACCGGCGCGCTGGTGGGCTCCTCCGGTGCCTACCTCTCCTACATCATGTGCAAGGCCATGAACCGCAACTTCATCTCGGTCATCGCCGGAGGCTTCGGCTCAGACGGGGGAGTCGTGGGAGAAGAGAAGGACTATGGCGAGCACCGGGAGATCAAAGCCCCCGAGGCCGCAGATTTGCTGAAGAACGCCTCAAGCGTCATCATCACGCCGGGTTACGGCATGGCCGTTGCTCAGGCACAGAGTGCCGTTGCCGACCTCACGCAAAAACTGAGGAGCAAAGGCGTCACGGTGCGCTTTGGCATTCACCCTGTTGCGGGGCGGCTTCCCGGGCACATGAACGTGCTGCTTGCCGAGGCCAAGGTACCCTACGACATCGTGCTTGAGATGGACGAGATCAACGAGGACTTCCCCGACACCGACGTGGTGCTCGTCATTGGAGCAAATGATACGGTAAACCCCGCAGCCCTCGACGACCCCGCCTCACCCATCGCCGGCATGCCGGTGCTTGAGGTATGGAAGGCAAATCAGGTCATCGTATTCAAGCGAAGCATGGCAACCGGTTATGCCGGTGTGCAAAACCCGCTGTTTTTCAAGGAGAACTCCGCCATGCTCTTTGGAGACGCAAAAGAGCGCGTGGGAGACATCGTCAAGGAGTTATAACTTTTTCGGGCGAGGTTGGATAATCTCTGCATCGGTTACTATCACGTCCACCGGCAGGTCGTGGCTCTCAACGGGGAGCGCGGCCTGCCGGTTTGATTCTCTGCAAAGAGCTACCGTGACGGGTTGTTTGGCAGCAGCCCCGGTATCCCCTTTGGCAGCAGCCAGATAACGGTCGTAATAGCCTCCGCCGTAGCCGATTCGATAGCCAAAGCTGTCACAGGCAACGCAGGGCACAATGATCAGGTCGAGGGCTCCCGGCTCAAGGACGGGGCAGCTCTCCGCAGGGGCAGGAATTCCCAGCGCACCGGTTTCGAGGTGATCTAACGAATAAACAGCATGGGCTAACATGATGCCGTTGCCCTGGCAGCGAGGCAAGCAAACCGTTTTGCCGCGTGCCAGGAGGCTTTCAATAAGACTTCGGGTGTCCACTTCCGAGCCCATGCTGAGATAGCAGAAAACACTCTGAGCTTCCTGGAAAAGAGGCAACGACTCAAGATGGGTTTTGATGCGTGCATCGGCAGCTGCTCTGGCACCGGCATCCTCAGCGTTGCGCTGTGCTAACAAGGCAGCCCTGAGCTGCTGTTTTTGGGCAGTGCTGTTGAGCGATAAGTCAGTCATCGTAAACTTCTTGTCCGGGGAGGCAGGATCTCACGCGCCCGGGAGCCTGGTTGCGGCCTGTACGACATGTTTGAACAACACACTCGTGGTAACGGTGCCCACACCACCCGGCACCGGGGTGACAGCCTCGACGATTGCTTCGGCTTCCTGGGTAGCGACATCGCCCACCAGTGCACCGTCTTCGGACACATTGATCCCCACATCTATGACGACCTGCCCGGGAGCCAGATAATCGGCATTAATCATTTGAGCGCGCCCTACGCAGGCAATAACCAGATCCGCCTCGCTCACGACCTCAGGCAGATCAACCGTTTGAGAGTGGGCAAGGGTGACGGTGGCATGCTCGGCTAAAAGCAGCATTGCAACCGGTTTTCCTATCACGAGGCTGCGGCCAACAACCACTGCCTTCCTGCCCCGGAGCTCAAAGCCATAGTGCCTGAGAATTTCCATGCACGCCTGAGCGGTACAGGGCGCAAAGCCGGTAGCAGTGTTGGCAAACACGCCGGCCAACGAGAGATCGGTAATGCCATCGATATCTTTTTGAGGCACCAGCGTATTGCGCACCAGGTCCTCATCGATATGCTTGGGTAGGGGGCGAAACATCAAAACGCCGTGGACGCCGGGATTGGCATTCAGGTCCTCAAGGGTCTCAACCAGCAAAGCAGTGGTACTGTTATCAGGCAGTACGACTGAACGCACGGCAACACCGAGCTCCTGAGCACGTTTGATTGCCCCGTTTTCATAGGAGATGTCATCGCCACGCTGCCCCACTCTGACCACTGCCAGGGTAGGCTCGACCCCGCGCTCCTTAAGCGCCTTGCTGTCGGCAACGATCTGCTCGTTTAAGGCTTTGACTACCTCAGCACCTTTTAGTATCTGTGCCATGTAACGCTCCTGTTCAAAATAGTCCCGTGCCACCTGATACCGATCATTCTAGCGGAGTTTCTCCGCAAGCGAAAAAGTAAAGTACACATGAGACAGTAACGCCCTCAGGTCATCGTTAGAAGATTTCTCTGTCACTGAGAGAGCACAAGTGCGAGGAATCCTGTTCTCGAGCGGCATTATTGCGACAAAAGAGACCGGTGTCTCATAGAGCAGAAGACGAGTATACTTTCTTTAAACAGAGGGGAGAAGCTATGCAAGCTCTCGTGGAGATTCAAGGTGTACGGAAGCGCTTTGGCAGGCAAGAGGTGCTGCGGCATATTGACCTGACCTTAGAGCCGGGATGTATCACCGGGCTGCTCGGCCCCAGTGGCAGCGGCAAGACTACTATCGTCAATCTGATTGTGGGGAGCATCACGAAAACCGCAGGCACGATTACCGTGCTGGGCAAACCGGCTCCGCCGCAAGGCGTCCGCAAAGAGATGGGGTTCATGCCTCAGAGTGAGGCGCTCTACAACGATCTCACGGCCGGCGAGAACCTTAACTTCTTTGGCGCGCTCTATGGGATGAGCAAAAAGCAACTCGCTGTTGCGATTCCCCGGGTGCTTGGCCTGGTGCGGCTGGGAGACGAAGGCAAAAAAGTCGTTGCGTCTTTCTCCGGTGGTATGAAGCGAAGACTCTCACTTGCAATAGCGCTACTGCACCAACCGCGTCTCCTCGTGCTGGACGAGCCTACCATCGGGCTTGACCCCCTGCACCGGGTAGAGCTCTGGAAGTCGTTTTATGCCCTCGCCCGGGAGGGCTCCGGGCTCTTGATAACCACCCACGTCATGGACGAAGCGCTCGGTTGTGACAAACTGATCATGATTCACGATGGCAGGATCATTGCTCAGGGTTCTCCCGAAGAGCTCATCGTACAGGCGGGCACCGAGACGTTGGAAGAAGCCTTTCTCCGTTTTGAAGAACTTGAAGCAGAAAGCGAGGCCGAGGACAACACCGGCGAAAAGCCAAAACACGGCAGAGGCTCACCGCTGGCTCATATCTCGCGGATCAGAGGGGGTGGTGGTGATGCGTAGTGCTCTCGCGCTCATGCTGCGTATCCTGCAGCAGTTCAAGCATGACCCCCGTACCGTGGTGATGTTTATCGTCGCACCCATTTTGGTGCTCTGGTTGTTCAGCGTGTTGTTGGGCGGTTCTACCTACGAGCCCAAACTGGCAGGCGTGGACCTGCCTCCCGAGATCACTTCGGTGCTTAAAACGCAGGGCGCCACCTTTGAGGCCCTCGATGCCCAAACGGCTGCCGACAAGTTGAATAATCGAGAGATCGATGCGATCATCACGCTTGACAACGGCACGCTTAACGTAGAGGTCGAGGGTACCGACACCTCGCGCACCGGCGCGGTCATGAGCGTCATCAACGCAAGCATCAAGGAAGTTGCGGCTAACCAACGCGAAGAGCTGTCCGAGGAGCTCAAAACCCGCATGGAAGACCTGGGTACCACCCTACAGCAGATGGCTGACGCCCTTGAGCAATCGAGAGAAGCGCTCGCACAGATGCAGGGAGCGCTTGCTGCCTCAGGCGCCTCCGCCCTCCTGATGTCGCCGACTTCGTCGCTGCCTCCTGAGCTGCCCACTGGCAATCTAAACATGAACAAAATCGAGGATCTTGAGTTTGAGGTGCTGATCAGCGAGGTAGAGGTCTCTTATCTGCACGGCTCTTCAGAGTGGAATGCCTTCGACTTCTTCGGCCCGGTCTTCATCGGCATCTTCATCTTTGTTTTTGTGTTCATCACCAGTAGCATGTCGCTGCTCACCGAGCGCACCGGCGGCACCATGGAGCGCCTGCTGGCAACCCCCATCAAAGCGTGGCAGTTGGTGCTGGGCTATTGCCTGGGCTTTGGTCTGGTCTCAATCATCCAGGCCTTTCTGGTGCTCTGGGCCTGTATCTCGCTGGTGGGGTTTCCCAACGAGGGCTCATTGCTCACGGTGGTTGGCGTCACGGCTTCGCTTGCGCTGGTCTCACTGACCCTCGGCCTGCTCGCAAGCGGCCTTGCGCGCACGCCGCTGCAGGTCATCCAGTTTATGCTGCTTCTTGTGATTCCGCAGGTACTGCTCTGCGGCATCTTCGATCTCTCGCAGGCTCCTGAATGGATGCAGGTGCTCAGCCTGTGCTTCCCCATTACCCATGGGGCCGAAGCCCTCAGGAGCGTCATGCTGCGCGGCGCAACGTTTGCCGACATTGCACCTCAGCTCGCCATACTCTGGGGCTTTGTCATAGCATTCTTTACGCTGGCTTGTGCGAGCTTTAGAAAGAGAAAAACCAGCTAGCGCTACTCCCGCTATTCCCCGTCAGCCCCCCCGCCGGAGACAGCGGTAATTTAAGGTTCTGGAGGCCTCCGCCAAACCGCGGGGCTCAATAGTCCCTTGCCGAAGACAGAGGTAATTTAAGAACCTGGAGGCCTCCGCCAAACCGCGGGGCTCGGTAGCCCCCCGCC
>JAISPK010000139.1 GCA_031274985.1 Coriobacteriales bacterium
CTGCGCGTTGTGCTCGCGATACACGTGCCCGATCTCATAGGAGGCAAAGCCTGCCAGTACCTGTTTAACCTGCGCGTGCAAAGGCTTGATGCCCGCGCTGCGCACCTGGTATTCACCCCTGACCTGCTTTACCACGAGTTCACTGTCGCAGTGGATACGCACCTGCGTTACCGCAAGTGCCTTGGCGTTGAGAAGTCCCCACAGCAGGGCCTGGTACTCAGCTTCGTTGTTGGTGGCCTGGCCGATAAAAGCCCCGCCCTCAGAGAGGGTCACCACCTCCCGGCCATCATCAGCAAGCAGCACATACCCAATGCCACTGGGGCCCGGGTTGCCGCGCGACCCGCCATCAGTATGGAGAATAGCCTGTTTGATCATAGGGTCATCCTGCTTCTTGTGTTGCAACCGTTACGAGTATCCTGTTGCAGTTTGGGCATATTCCAATCAGCGGCCCCTCGAACAGTTTTGCTAACTGCCCCTCGCTCAAGGTGCAAAAACAGCCGCTGCAACGATTGTCTATGAGGTGCGCGGCGCCAATACCGGTTTTTTTCTCAACCGCACTGAGGTAGTCCCGTGCCAGATTCTCCGGCAGCGTAGCCACCAGCGCTTCGCGCGCATGCTGCAGGTCGAAGATCTCTTGTTTGAGTCTTCCGCCTGCGTCACGATATGCATCGGTATAGGCCTGTTCCTCGGCCTCAAGCTTTCTTGCGGCCTCAGCCACCTGGGCACCTACACCGGCGATCTTCTCCTGTTTTTCCATCTGAATGAGGCTGTCCTCTTCAAGCTGAGCTTTGCGCGTTGCGAGCATCTCTATCTCTGCAACCAGGTTTGAGGTCTCACGATATTCGTTGGTCTTGTCCAGGACACTTTGAGCATGCGCTATCTGTTCATCGCTGTGCTGCGTTTCGTCAGACAGCAGCACGAGCGTACGCGCCACCTCGTTTGCCATCTGTTGCACTTGCAAAGCCTTGAGCTCGAGCTCTTTGCTTTTTTGGCGCACCTCGAGGATCTGCTGCTTGTGAGGCAGTTCATCGAGCTGTTTTTTAATGCGGAGAATACTCACATCTATATCTGAGAGAGCTCTCAGAGTTTCTGCGTTTTGCTGCTCAGACATCCGGGCTCCCTTGCTGGTGAGACGCACTCCGGTGCGTCAACGCTATTTGCAGACTCAACCTAATACCCGTAGCGATTCATCGGTCCTCGCCTAAGCCTCACTGCTATGACCGGAAGAGGCTCTTTGGGTTATGCGGTCTGAGAGGCTGAGGGTCTTGCGTCGATCAGTACCCCAAAAAACTATGGCTAACATTCCCGGCCCCACATGCGACCCGATAACCGCGCCAATCTGGGACTGCCAGAGCGTAATGGGATTATCAGAGATCTTGAGAACCGATTCGGCAAGAGCCGCCTGCTCCTTGGGCGCGTCGGCAGCACACACAAACACGGTATTGAGGCTGTTGTCACTTTGCCGGTCGGCATAAAGCTGCAGCATCTGCTTGAGTGCCTTCTTGTGACCCCTTGCAACGCTTTTAAAGATTAATCGACCGTTGAGGTCATAGGTAAGAATGGGCTTGATGTCGAGTTTAGCACCGGCCACTGCCGCCATGTCGGGGATACGACCGCCTCTGCGAAGCGACTCCAGGTCGGGCAGAGTAAAAAAGCCATTGACATAATAACGCGCTTCCTCGGCCCACTTGACCAGCTCTTTGGCGGTAATGCCGCCGTCAAGCAACCGCACCGCCTCCATGACCAAAAGACCTTCAGCAGCGCTGGGGAGTTTGGTGTCTACCACGTACAACTCAGCATCCGGGTAATCCTTGAGCATATTCTCTGCCAGGATACTTGCCGTGTCGCAGGTGCCCGAGAGCGCAGCGGTAAAAGCCAGATAGACCGTAGGGATGCCGCTTTTCAAGGCTCGCTCAAAGCTCTCGGAGAGTTCCGACATAGGCACCTGGGTAGTGGTTGGCTGCTCTCCCTTGCGCATGCGCTCATAAAAATCATGATGCGAGAGCGTCACGCCTAAATCGTCAAGGTATTCTCCGTCACTCAAGGTATAGGTCAGGCGAACCAGGTCCACCTGGTACGAAGCTACCAGGTCTGCCGGCAGGTCACAACAACTGTCGATGATCAAATTGCATTTACGATTTCTTTGCACGTCTTGTTCTCCTTAGTGTTGCCTGTTTCGTTACTACTTATTGCTCCGGGTATCGAGCGATGAATCAGTACTGCCGAGTAATCGGTTGAGAGCATTGAGATAGGCTTTGGCCGAAGAGACAATAATATCACCATCTGCACCTCGACCAGAGAAAATCTGTCCCTGCTCATTGGATAATTGTACCGAAACCTCACCAAGTGCGTCACTGCCACGCGTGACGGCCTGAATGGCAAAGCGCAGAAGTTCTGCCTGCGGCACGGCAACCAGGGCATCGATGGCCTTGAAGGTGGCATCGATGGGCCCGGTGCCCGAAGCACAGGTGTCGCACTCCTCGCCGTTTGGCCCCTCAAGTACGATGGTGGCAGTAGCTTTGAGCGGTGAGCCGCAGGAAACCTGTAGGATCTTGAGCTTCCAGAGTGCCTCGAGGGCGCGACCATGCTCTGCCATGAGCACTTCCAGGTCTTCATCGTAAATCTGGTTCTTTTTGTCGGCGATATCCAGGAAACGGTCGTATATCTGGTTAAAGGAGGCCGGATCCGGCGTGTAGCCCAACTCTCCCAGGCGGTGTTTGAGCGCGGCACGGCCGCTTCTCACGGTGAGAACGATCTGAGATGCCCGGGCGCCCACGCTTACCGGATCGATGATTTCGTAGGTGCTGCGGCACTTGAGCACCCCGTCCTGGTGAATGCCGCTCGAGTGGGCAAAAGCGTTGGACCCCACGACAGCCTTATTGGCTGGCACGGACATGCCGGTGATTGCCGCAATCAGGCGGGAGGCTCGCGTCAACTCATCCTTGCGTATGTTGGTGCTTACGCCCAGTTCCTTGTGGTGCAGGTCCAGCGCCATAACGACCTCTTCGAGGGCGGCATTGCCGGCGCGTTCACCGATGCCGTTGATGGTGCACTCTACCTGGGAGGCCCCGGCAGCTACTCCGGCAATGCTGGAGGCCGTTGCCATTCCCAGATCGTTATGACAATGCACGGCAACCGTGGCTTTATCAATGCCCTCAACGTGGGCCATGAGCCAACTGATGAGTTCGGCGTACTGCTGAGGGAGCAGGTAGCCGGTGGTATCCGGTACATTAACCGTGGTGGCTCCCGCTTTGAGCACTTCCGTGAGCACCCGGGCAAGGTAGCTTCTCTCGGCCCTTCCGGCGTCCTCGGCATAAAACTGCACGTCATCGGTGTAGGTACGGGCAAGCTTTACCGCCTTGATGGCGCTGTTGAGTGCATCTTCGGGGCTCATTTGCAGTTTATCCTTGAGGTGGCAGGGGCTGACACCCAATCCGGTGTGGATGCGAGCACGCTCGGCTTGCGCCAGTGCTGTGCCGGCAGCCTCGATGTCTCCAGGGAGCGCACGGGCCAGAGCGCAGACCACCGCCTTGCTGCCCACATACTCTACGATCTTTTGCACACTGGCAAAGTCTCCCGGGCTCGACGCCGGAAAGCCGGCTTCGATGATATCCACCTTTAAGCGTAACAGCTCACGGGTAATGGAGAGCTTTTCAGAGCTGGCCATGCTAAAGCCGGGACTCTGCTCTCCGTCCCGGAGGGTGGTATCAAGTATCAGGATGTTTCGGGTCACCGGTCTTCCTCTCGTTTTATCCAACGCGGTGCATTGATTCGATGCGCAATCTGTCCGGCTCCAAAGCCGTTATCTATGTTTACTACGCTCACGCCTCCCGCACAGGAGGTGAGCATGCCCAACAGGGCCGCCAGACCCTCAAAACTGGCTCCGTAGCCTACCGAGGTGGGCACGGCTACAACCGGTACGTCTACAAGCCCGGCAACCAGCGAAGGGAGCGCCCCTTCCATGCCGGCAACAACCACCAACACGCGGGCGCTGGCCAGGAGTTCTTGTTGGGTGAGTATCCGGTGTACCCCTGCCACGCCTACATCGGCAAGCAAGGTGGTGGCAGATCCCATGATACAGGCTGTGATGGCTGCCTCTTCTGCCACTGGAAGATCGCTCGTCCCGGCGCAACACACGACAATCTTGCCTTGCCCGCTTGCGCTGGAGAGTATCTCAGCGCAGGTTGTTCCCGTGATGCGCTCGGGCGCGGGGCGTCTGTCGATAAACAGGATGCCGCAGCTTTGCACATACGAGGCATCAGGCTCAGCGGCCTTGAGGGCGGCGGCGTGCTCTGCGGTAGCCCGCGTGACAAGCGCCAGCTCGTGGGTAGCGGCAAGCTCAGAGGCAATAGCCGCTACTTGCTCGGGTGTCTTGCCCTGGCCAAAGACCACTTCGGGAAAGCCGCAGCGCCTTGCACGATCAAAATCAAGGGTGGCATACGAATCTATTGCGGTCATAGTTTCTCCTAAAGCGAGGTGTCATTGCTATAATACCTGAAGTGAGGAGTGATGTTTTGCCCAACCCGATGACCATAGTGGTCGGTAGACTAGTACAGGCAGCGGCCAAATTACGCGGCGGCGGTACTGCCCTGCCCGGATTAGTGGTAGAAAAACTCGAGCCCGACTTTGCCGTAAAGCTTCTGAGCGAGCTTCCCTTAGGCGTGGTGCTCGTCTCCGGAACCAACGGCAAGACCACCTCCGTTAAGGTGGTTACCGAATTGCTCCAAGCTGCCGGACTCAAGGTTTTTACCAACAACACCGGCTCTAACTTTATGCGCGGGGTCATCTCGTCACTCTTGCGAAAGGTGAGCATTCGTGGGCATCTGGATGCTGACATCGCGGTGCTTGAATTGGATGAAGCGCATGCCGTGAGCTTTGTCTCAGCAATCAAACCTCGCTACACCCTGTTGCTCAACGTCATGCGCGACCAGATGGATCGTTTTGGCGAGATCAGCTACACGGCTGAACTGCTTACTGCGGTTGCCTGCAATACCACCGACCTCGTCGTGCTCAACAGAGAAGACGCACTGCTCGCTGCTATCCCGTACAAGGAAAAGCTCGCCGCTGAGGTCAGATGGTTTGGCCTGACGGACGAACTCCGCAGTGAATTCACTGCTTTTGTGCCGGGACAGGAGAATGCCGCTGCCCTCCTTGCCAGCTTCAGCGGCAATACAGCGCATATTAAACTTGATGATACTACCTGCGAGGTGCCCCTGACCTTAAAGGGTATTTACAACGCATACAATGCAACGGCAGCGCTTGCGCTCGTCCATGCTATTGTGCCCGAGACCCCGGTTGCGGTGTTGACCGCTGCGCTTTCTCGTGTACACTCGCCCTTTGGCCGCGGTGAGAGTGTTGACGTGAACGGCACGTCTGTTGAACTCATTCTCGTAAAGAATCCCAGTGGCTTTGATCTGGCGCTCAGGAGTTTTGACGCCAACGACTGCGCCACCATGATCACGATAAGCGATGACTACGGTGACGGACGCGATGTCAGCTGGCTCTATGAGGTGGACTTTGGCTCTCTTGAGCAAAACGGCGTTGCCATGGTAAGCGGATCGCGCGCCTTTGATATGGCGCTTCGACTTGAATACAACGAGGTGGCGCTGCAGGCGGCCGAGACTGATCTTAAGATTGGCTTGGATCGATTCCTTGCCACCAGCCCGCAGCTGCCTCATCGCATTTTCTGTAGCTACACAACCATGCTCTCTCTGCGTAAGCTCCTGGCATCTCAGGCCACTTTGGAGCAGGTGATCTGATCCATGAGTAAAAGCCTCACTCTGCTCAATTTGTTCTCTCGTCACTTGAATGGCTATGGCGATGAGGGCAACCTCCTGGTTTTGCGCAAACGCGCTGAATGGCGCGGCTTTACCGTGCGCATCATTGACTTTGAGCTCGGTGATAACCCGGCGCTGTTTGAAGACGCAGACCTCATCTTTGGGGGTGATGGCCACCAGAGTAGTCAGATGGCACTCTGGCCGGAGGTCGAGCGGATAGCAGAGAGTCTGCTTCAGCGTATTGAGAGCGGGGTTCCTGCTCTGGCCATCGGCGCCAGCTATCAGCTCTTTGGCGAGTATCTGGAGACCCTGGAAGGCGAGCGCCTCAAGGGAGCAGGGATCTTTTCTGCTCACACGGTCTTAGAAGAACAGCGTAAGACCGGTAATATTGTTGTTTTAAGTAGCAACTTTGGTGAGATCCTCGGCTATGAGAACCACTCTGGCAAAACCACCCTTCATAAAGGTCAGGAGCCTTTAGCGCAGGTGATTAGCGGTTTTGGCAATAACGGCGAAGACGCAACTGAGGGCGCTCGCTCAGGCAAAGCTCTTGGCACCTATCTCCATGGGCCCCTGCTGCCCAAGAATCCTCAGGTAGCGGACTTTTTGATTGCTGCTGCGCTTGAGCAGCGCTTTGGTGAGCCGGTTGAGCTAGCTCTCCTGCCAAGCCCCTGGCTTGAGCAAGCCCGCGGTGTCGCAAAATCCCGCCCTCGCTAAAATTAAATAGTTAGATCTTGCTCACTGCTTCACGGGGGCTCAAACCGTTCTTGCGTTGCTGAGCAGGTATAATAATGGCTACCCGAAATAAGGATACTGTTTTGATACTTCATCTTGATCTTTCCACCGGAGCTTCCGGTGACAAAGTGCTCGGAGCCCTCATTGAGCTGTGCGAGGCTCAAGAACTGCTGACCTTCGATGAGCTCTCAAACACGGCTGAGAAGCTTCTGCCCGGGGTTGTCTTCACCCGAGAGAAGGTAGTCCGCAAGGGTATCGCTGCCACGCATGTCTCGGTGGGACAGGGGGACTTGCTGACAAAAGGGGACGTACCTTCTGTCTTGTTGGCAGGGGACCAGCCAACAAGACAGAAGGTACGTCCCCTTTTGTCAGCAAGTCCCCTTTTGTCTGCGTCCCCCTGTCCAAGCAGCCTGTCACACCGGCATTGGGGAGAGATCCGCGATCTCATCAAGGACGCTGCCACACACGGCATCATCAACTCAAACACCGCTCAACTGGCCACACGGGTCTTTACCCGCGTGGCAGAGGCTGAGGCCAAGGTGCATAACACCACGCCTGACCGGGTACATTTTCATGAGATTGGGGCTGCTGACTCGATAATTGATATGGTTTTTTGCAGTTATTTGCTCGATCTTCTCAACCCCGATGCAGTCTATGCCACACCCCTTGCATTGGGAAACGGCACCGTTATCTGCGATCACGGCCAACTCCCGGTGCCTGCCCCGGCAACCGCAGAGATCCTGGCCAACACAAACGTACCTGTTTATGCCTCGAGCCACCAAGGCGAACTCACCACCCCCACGGGCGCGGCACTTATTGCCGAGCTGGTTACGAGCTTTGCCCCTCTCCCCTGCTCGCATCCTTTAGCTCAAGGCTATGGAGCCGGGAGCAGGGACCTGCCTGATGCAGCCAACGTGCTCCGCATCATCAGCGCTCAGCCCACCGCACTTGCCGGTCTTGAGGCCCATGAGAGTGAACAGCTCTTTGTTGAGGGAGTAGTGCAACTGGAGTGCAACCTTGACCACCTGAATGCCGAGACCCTGGCCTTTGCCAGCGAGGAACTCCTCAAAGAGAGCGGGGCCCTTGATGTGTGGCAGGAAAGCATCACTATGAAAAAGGGGCGTCTTGCCACCAAGCTGGTTGTGCTCGCCAAACCGGAAAAGGCCGGCTATCTGGCACAGAGGATAATCGAGCTCACCGGTTCTTTGGGGGTTCGTTCAGTCTACCTCGAACGCACCGTTATCCCCCGCAGCATTCTCACCCTTGAAACTCCCTACGGAACAGTGCCGTTTAAAGCCGCAGAAATCGGCACACCGGCGAGCCGCAGGCACTGGCTGCGCCCCGAGCATGAGGCCGTCGCTCAACTGGCGCGTGAAAAAGGTCTTAATTATCCTTGCTTATACGAAGAACTGCAGCAGTATGCCGAGGCCGCTTTTTCAGAAAGCCTTTAGTATCGCTACGACGTTTTTGTTTTTGCACGGATTATTACTCATTCTGGCAAAAAAATGCCAAAATGTGCGATTTTCATAATATTTTATTAATTGCTTATTTATCCGTAAATGTTAATGCGCTGGTAAGTGGGGTGTCTGGTTTTTTACCTTTTTGCGCAGCATCGCAAAACCACACATTTTGACGTTTTTTTGCCAGAAAGTACCCTTTTGGTTGCAGAAGGTCCAAAAGGTGCGGGTGGCGCATTCACAAAAGCTCGACGGAAGGGTAAACAATGCACTACCGAGAGCATTCTTGGGTGGAACGCCGCGGATGGTGTCTACTGGGCCCTTCGAAGCCATTCGTAGGCGATAGCTGTACAAGCCTGAGCAACATTGAGGCTTTGCGTAAAGCCCCGTTGGGGAAGCTTGAACTCAAAGTCGCAGGTCTCGCGCACGAGACGTGAGATGCCGGAGTCTTCTGCGCCCATAACCACAACGAGACGACCTTCAATGGGCGCGTTCCAAAGCGAGGTGGGGGCTTCGGCAGAGGCAGCGCCTACCCAGAAACCTTCGTCTTTCAGCCGCTTGAGACTCGCGGAGATATTAGCTTCTTGCGCCACCTTGAGATACTCCACTGCTCCGGCAGAGGTGCGATAGACGGTATTATTGACCTGAGCGGCACGTTTCTTGGGGATGATGACCCCCGTTGCGCCCACTACCTCAGCACTCCGGATGATTGCTCCCAGGTTTCCTACATCGGTGATGTGATCCAGCGCAATGATGAGGGCATCTTTTTTGCCTCGTGCCAACTCGATGAGGTCATAGAGCGACGCATACTCATACACATAGGGGGCGTCGCCAAACTCAAGACTCTGTTCTCTCCACTCACGCATGGGTGATCCTTTGTCCTTGGGGGGTATCTTCAATGGCAAGGTTGAGGGTTGCCAGCCCGTTGCGAACCGCATCTGCCCGTAGCCAGTCCCT
>JAISPK010000025.1 GCA_031274985.1 Coriobacteriales bacterium
AAGAAAATCGGAGCGTTATTACTGACCATTGCGCTGGCCTGCACGATGCTGGTAGGCTGCGACAGTCCTGCGTCACCAGGTGACAACGGCCCCGTTACTCTTGATAACATCAAGGTGGGCTTTGTGCACATTTCTGACCCCAGCGATATGGGCTACACCTATAACCACGATCTGGGTACACAAGAAATGCAAAAGACCCTTGGCCTGAGGGATAACCAGATCATCAGCAAGTTCAATGTCCCCGAGGGTGCTGCCTGCGACACCGCTCTCCGTGAGCTCGTGGACGCCGGCTGCAACATCATCTTTGCAACCAGCTTTGGTTTTGAGGACTATGTCAAAGAATTGGCCATCGAGTATCCTAACGTGCAGTTTTGCCACGCTACCGGTTTTCAGGCCGCAAGTGCGGATCTGCCTAACTTCCACAACTACTTTGCCTCTATCTATGAGGGACGCTACCTTGCCGGTATAGCGGCAGGGCTCAAAACCGAGACCAACCACCTGGGCTATGTTGCCGCCTTCCCCTTTGCCGAGGTCATCAGCGGTTACACCGCGTTTTACCTGGGCGCAAAGAGCGTTAACCCCGATGTGGTCATGGACATCATGTACACCCATTCCTGGAATGACCCCACCGTTGAGGCGCAGGTCACCAAGGCGCTCATCGCTAAGGGTTGCGACGTGATCTCTCAGCACTCAGACTCCACGGCTCCGGCAACTACTGCCGAGGACAACGGCGTTTGGCAGGTCGGGTACAACAACGACATGATTGCTGCGGCACCTAAGGCTTCGCTTATCTCTCCCCGTATCGACTGGAGCGTCTACCTCATTGAGGCCGTAACCGCCGTTGTTGAGGGCAGGACTATTCCGGTTGACTGGAGCAGGGGCCTTGCTGACAACGTAGTGCTGCTCACCCCGCTCAATACCGCAATTGCTGCTGCCGGCACGCAGGAGGCTATCGATGCCGCTGCTGCGATGATCAAGAGCGGCGAGCTCAAGGTCTTTTCCGGTCCGCTTACCGGTGCCGGGGTCGACTTTAACAACAAACCCGTGACCATTGACCTGCAGGCAGGCGAGCACTTCCCCGAGCAGGAAGCTGCCTCAGCGCCTTCGTGGAACTATATTATTCCTGGCTGCACCGTCATTGAATAACGATGCAAGACCGTAAGCACAAACCAATTGTGTGACACCGCAGGGCAGCCGGAGAGCAAATCCGGCTGCCCTGCTGCAATAACCGGGAGGCACCTCTCGCCAGAGGGGGCGATCCGGGAACCGACCCCACAAGGGGCTCTCTCCCAAGAGGGGGGCACCGCGCAAACGAGGAGCATTACAAGATGAGTGAAACCCTCGCGGTTCACATGGAGCATATCACCAAGACCTTTGGCAGGGTTTACGCAAACAAAGACGTAAGCCTTGAGCTCAGGCAAGGCGAGATCCTGGCGCTTCTCGGAGAAAACGGCAGCGGCAAAACCTCGCTGGTAAACATGCTCTCAGGCATCTATTTTCCTGATTCCGGAGACATCTCTGTGCACGGCAACAAGGTGACGATCCGTTCACCGCGAGACGCCTACAACCTTGGCATCGGCATGATCCACCAGCACTTCAAGCTGGTTGAGGTGTTCTCGGCCGCGGAGAATATCGTTTTGGGGCAGCCCGGCGCCGTCGCCATGAGCAGACGCAAGAACAACCTCGAGGTGGCGCAGCTGGCGCAGCGCTACGGTTTTGAGATCGACCCGGCCAAGATGGTCTACGACATGTCGGTCTCAGAAAAGCAAACCACCGAGATCATCAAGGTGCTGTACCGGGGCGCAGATATCCTGATACTCGACGAGCCAACGGCGGTGCTTACTCCCCACGAGACCGAAAAACTCTTTGCCGTCATGCGCAATATGAAGGCCGACGGAAAGTCAATCATCATCATCACGCATAAGCTGGGCGAGGTTTTAGCGGTATCCGACCGGGTCGAAGTGCTGCGCAAAGGCGAGTATGTCGCTACTGTTAATACCAACGAAACCGGAAAATCCCAGCTCACCGAGATGATGGTAGGCCGCCCGGTGAGCCTGAAGATTGAGAGACCGCACGTTTCGCCCGGCGAGGTGATGCTTGAGGTGGTGGATCTGAGCTGCCACAATTCCGACGGACTCAAGGTCCTGGACAAGGTGAGCTTTACGGTCAGTGGCGGAGAGATCCTCGGCATTGCCGGCATTGCCGGCAGCGGGCAGAAAGAACTGTGCGAGTCCATTGCCGGTCTTTACCCGGCAATCGGCGGGGCCGTGCTTATGAGAAGCGAACTTGAGGACGAAACAATCATGGAGCCGGTCTTAGGACTCAGGCCCGATGTAATCTCCAAAAAGGGCATTTCGATGGCCTTTGTGCCGGAGGATCGGCTGGGGATGGGGCTTGTTGGCGCCATGGATGTTACCGATAACGTTATGTTGCGCAGCTATAAGAACAACAAGGGCCCGTTTGTTGATCGCAAAACGCCCCGCGCTTTGGCCGAGCGCCTGATTGAGCAACTGGCCATTGTTGCCTCCGGTGCCGGCGCCATTGTGGGGCGGCTCTCCGGCGGCAACGTGCAAAAGGTGCTGATTGGCAGGGAGATTGCCCAGGCACCCACGGTGCTCATCGTTGCCTATCCCGTGCGGGGTCTCGATATAAACTCGTCGTATAAGATTTACGACCTCTTGAATGAGCAGAAGAAAAAGGGCGTTGCCGTGGTATTCATCGGCGAGGATCTGGACGTGCTGCTTGAGCTCTCCGACCGACTCCTGGTTCTCTGCGGCGGTAAGGTGTCCGGCATTGTCGACCCCCGTCTGGTGACCAAAGAAGAGGTGGGCTTGTTGATGGTGCAAGACGTTACCGAAGCTTCAAAGGGAGCAACAGAGCCGCCGCCCGAACAGCTGCAGATGGAGCTGCCTCTGCAGGAGAGCACAGAAGAATACTTCAGCGAAAGCCTGAACACAGAAGGGAATCGCCCAGCGTGAGTCTGACAACAGAAGGGAATCGCCCGGCGTGAGTCTGAAGCGAGCCGAAAAGAAAGAGCCCCTCATCCGCATGGTCAAGCGAGACGATGTCTCGCCGCGCCGCGCCTGGGCCTACCGGGGCATTGCCTTTGTGCTGGCCCTGATTACCGGCGGGCTGCTGATCCTTGCCCTGGGACACAATCCGCTCCTCGTGTACCGGGACATGGTAGTGGGCGCCTGGGGTTCTCCCACGGTAATACGAGAAACCGTCAAACTCACCGTGCCGCTGCTCGTCACCGCCCTTGCCCTGGGGCTGGCCTTTAGAATGAAGTTCTGGAATATCGGCGGCGAGGGTCAGATCATGGTAGGCGCCATTGCAGCCGGAGCCTTTGGATTCTTTACGGCGGATATCTTTCCTTCGCCTCTTTTGATCACCCTGATGCTGGCAGCCGGAATGCTGGCAGGTGGCATCTACGGGTTTATTCCCGCTTACTTCAAGGCTAACTGGAACACCAACGAAACGCTCTTTACCCTCATGCTCAACTACGTTGCCCTGGCTCTGATCAAGTTTCTCATGAACGGCCCCTGGAAGGCATCGGGCAGCAGTTTTCCCAAGATGCCCATGCTGGCGCCGGCCGCCCGCCTGCAGCAGGTGCTGGGCGTGCACTGGGGCTGGATCCTGGCTTTAGTGCTGGTGGTTGCCGCCTGGTTCTATTTCAATAAAACCAAGCACGGTTTTGAGGTTTCTATCGTGGGCAACAGCAGGGACACAGCGCGCTATGCGGGCATCAACGTCAAGCGCGTCATTATGCGCACGATGTTCATCTCGGGCGCGCTTTGCGGTTTGGTTGGCGTGCTGCAGTTTGCCGGCACCGACTACACCATCACCGAGGGGATAACCGGCTACGTGGGTTTTACCGCCATTATCGTGGCCTGGCTGGCCAAGATGAATCCCTACGGCATGGTGGTGGTCTCGGTGTTCATGGCCATGCTGGAGCGAGGCTCCAACACCATCCATACCATCTACAAGATTCCTGCCTCAGCTTCAAACCTGCTCATTGGCATCATCTTTTTCTTCATGCTGGGCTGCGAGTTCTTTATTCGCTACCGGATAGTCTTCCGGGGAAGAACCCCTGCGGTGCCTGTTGAACTTACCGGCAACACAGGCATCATGCCCGCCTCTGCCGCATCCCCGTTTGAGCTTTCTGAGAGCGAGGAGGCCGGCAATGCTTGATCTGGCCACAACGCTCACCATGGCCGCGGTGCTGGCAGGCACACCGCTCTTGCTGGGCGCCCTCGGAGAGATACTCACCGAGCGCTCGGGAAACCTCAACCTCGGCGTTGAGGGCATGATGTTCATGGGTGCCATCACGGGGCTGTTGGGTTCATTCTTATACGAACAGACTATGGTTTCTGCGGGCATCGAGGCGGTGGGCTTCGTTTCTGCCCTCGTCGCTTTGGTGATGTCGTTTGCTGCGGGAGCCTTTGGGGCCTTGCTCTACGGATTCTTGACCATTACGCTCAGGGCCAACCAAAACGTCACGGGCCTGGTGCTCACGATCTTCGGTACCGGCTTTGCCAATTTCTTCGGAGAATATGCCGGGCTGAAGGCCGGAGGGTATGTGGCCGTGAGCTCCGTGACCAAGAGCGCTTTTGCGCCACTGCATATTCCGGTTCTCTCGGATCTGCCGGTGCTGGGGCCGCTCCTCTTTGAGTACAACTGGATGGTTTATTTTGCCCTGGTGGTGGCAATTGTCATGGCAGTCTTTTTGTTCAAAACGCGCTTTGGCCTCAAGCTCAGATCGGTGGGGGAGGATCCTGCCGCAGCAGACGCAGCGGGAATCAGTGTTTCTAAGTATCGTTACCTGGCAACGATCATCGGCGGCGGCATCTGTGGCACCGGTGGCATGTATATGAGCATGGTCACCACCTCCGGCGTGTGGGTGCACGGCTGTGTTGCCGGGTATGGCTGGCTGGCGGTGGCCCTGGTGATATTCGCTACCTGGAGCCCGGTTCGCGGCGTACTCGTGGCAGCCATTTTTGGCGGGCTGATGATTTTGCGCATGTATATCTCAATTCCGGGCCTGCCCATACAGATCTACGAGATGCTTCCGTATCTGGCCACCATTCTGGTGCTGATAATCACCAGTGTACGGCAAAGCAGAAAGCATGCGATGCCTGCCGGCACGGGCCTCAACTACTTCAGAGAAGACCGGGAATAAACTATGGAACTTCTTAAACAGCGCATACTGACCGACGGGGTAGTGAGCTCCGACAATGTTCTCAAAGTGGACACCTTTCTCAATCATCAGGTGGACGTTGAGCTGCTTGGCGCTATTGCCGAGGAGTTTGAGAGGATCTTTCAGGATAAACCCATCAACAAGGTTTTTACGATTGAATCCTCGGGCATTGCGGTGGCCTGTTTTGTGGCTCAGCGCCTTGGCGTGCCGCTGGTATTTGCCAAGAAGGCCCAGAGCGTCAACCTCGAGGGCGACGTGTTTGCCACGCGCATCGAAAGCTACACGCACCGGCGCGTCTTTGACGTCATTGTTTCAAAGAAGTACCTGAGCGCCGAAGACCACATTCTCATCGTGGACGATTTTCTGGCCAACGCCTGCGCGCTCGACGGTCTCATTGAGATCGCCGAGGAAGCGGGGGCGATTATCGAAGGAATCGGCATTGTCATCGAAAAAGGACACCAGCGCGGAGGGGCCGGTTTGCGTGAGCGTGGCTATCCGCTTACCTCGCTGGCCATCATCGAGAGCATGAACGCCGAGACCGGCGAGATAATCTTCAGGTCATAGTAGACACATATAGCTCTAACCGTTAGAATATCCTTTCGCTGCAACGTAAGTAAAATCTGTTTGTTCGTGCAGCAATCACCCTCGCGGGGTGTTAGCTCAGTTGGTTAGAGCGCTGGCCTGTCAAGCCAGAGGTCGCGGGTTCGAGTCCCGTACATCCCGCCACTAAACCCCTTGTAGATTGCGAGTTTTGAAAATTTTAGTCATAAGGCTAGTGTTACGGCGTTACGGCAAAATGACTAAAAATGAACAAAAATAACCCGTATAGCCGTAATTTTGCCGTAATTTAGGGGCGCTATTATACTATTGGGTCTACTAAGACCGCATAAGCGCTTGCCGCATTAATTCTTGCTGAAGAAAGCGGTTTAAGGTAACGGTTAGCGGTTGTGGAGTCGCGTGAGCGGCGGAGCATCTTAGAAATAATAGCAATGTCAATGCCGCCTGCAAGGGCTACGTTGGCATAGGAATGACGCAGCATTGAAAGAATAAATCAGGTAAAGGTATGCGAGACACCAGATATCCTTATCCAAGCTGGACTAAAAATCTTCTGATGTTATATACACGGCGACACCTTTTAGATGCAGTACATAAAAAATCAATAGAGAACGCTCATTGGCACGTTTTGTCCTATAACCCCAGAAAGATGGGGCACAGGGGTCATGTGGAGTGAGTTTCACCACTTTGGCCCATACCGCATGGACTATGACTAGGAAATACCAACACGTTTTGTCCTATAACCCCCTAGGTTTGTTTGCGCGCTTCTCTGCGCGAGTATAGGTGGGCTTTTTACGCTAGCCCAGGCAAAG
>JAISPK010000055.1 GCA_031274985.1 Coriobacteriales bacterium
CGGCATCGTTGTCCGCTGCCAAAAAGAGTGCCGCACCACTTTGACGCGCAGCATCCCTGATGGCTGCCGTAGGCACTTGCGAGGCAATAACCGCACCGGCACCTGCCTCCAGAGCCTGGATAATATAGTCGTTGCCGTTAACATGGCCTCCGACAATAGCCACAAACAGGCTTCCCTCAACAACCAGACGGGAGTCCCATACCAACGTGGTAAGGGTTGCGTCGGCATCCCTGGGAGGCACCAGCATCTCGGATTGTGCAGATTGGATAATGTGTTCTATAGTCAGTTTCATGAAGACCTTAATTCTAACCTAAATCCTTGTATGGTCTGTTCGCAACTACGGCCTACCAAAGAGATAGAGAGGTTCTGTCTTTAATAGTTCGTTCTGCTGCCAAGTGCGTACAGCTAGCCGGAAGTATCCAAGACCCAATCGGTTCCTGCCCTGGGTGTGGGATAAGCAATCTTTGATTCTACAGTATAAGACTCATCCGTCACCGTGGCTTGCGAGGTTTCTGTCTCGAGCACCGTGGCCACAGCGCCCACCTCTTTTTTTGCAGGAGCTTCTACCTGTGGTTGGATCATATAGCGATTGGCCACAAACGTCATAACCACAGAAAAGAACTTGGTTGCGGGAGAATCCGCGTAGTTTATGGGGTTCTCAAAACTGCTCATAAACACATAGTTGCTGGTAGAATTGTCGAGGTAGCCAACAAAGGAGCAGACGTAGCTCCCCTTGGTGGTTTCATAGCCACCACTGAAGCTGCCTATCTCGGCGGTGCCGGTTTTACCTACCGCATCGTAGCCTTCAACGGCAGCATTGTAGCCATAACCGTCAGTTACACAGCTTCGCAGTATTTCTTCCAAATCACGGGTGGTCTGGGCGTCAAAAACCCTTTTTGAGCCATACTGCAACTCTATATCATATTGGGGCCTCGCAAGGAGAAAGTGCGGCTGCATCATCACCCCGTCATTTGAAAAAGCGCCATAGATACTGGCCATTTGCAGCAGGGTGACCTCAAGGCCCTGGCCAAAGGTGATATTGGCTGCCTGAATAGGTGTCCAATCCTGTACCTCCGCCAGCGTGCCGGGAGTCTCTCCCGGATAATCCACGTGGGTATACTCCCCCAGCCCGAGTTTTTTGAGATACTCGTAGTAGAGCTCGTCGCCCACCTTTTCCTCTATCAGGCTCACCCCGATATTAGAGGAATGGGCTATGATCTGGCGCAGCGTCATGTCCATGCCGTCGCGATCCACCGAATCTTTAACGACCTGGTCATAGATCTCGAGGTAGGGAGGGCAATAGATAGCCTCATCAGCAGTCAACACGTCGTGTTCAAGCGCAACGGCCGCGATGATTCCCTTAAAGGTTGAGCCCGGCTCATAGGGCTGCGTTATGGCCTTGGCGTTGGTGGCACCCTGTGCAACCTGCTCGCTGGTGATGGTCTCCCGGTCGTAAAGTGGAATGGACGCAGCGGCGATGATGTCACCGGTAGAGCCGTCGAGCAGTATTGAGGAGGCGTTGTTGCACTTGCGCTGGGCAGCAACCGCCTGCAGGTTCAATTCAAGAAACTGCTGGGTTTCGATGTCTATGGAGATGATGATATCGCTTCCGGCAACCGGCTCCACATCCTGGAGAACACTGTCAATCATCGGCAGAGGCCTGCTGTTTTGACTGATCTGTTTTGCCTCCTCTACCACCCGTCTGCCGTCGATTCCCCTGAGGATGCAGTCATAGGTTGCTTCCAGGCCGGACATGCCAATGCCCTCGTCATTCACCGCTCCAATGATCTGAGCGCCCGTTGAGCCCTTGGGATACTCCCTGCGCATGTCAGGGAGGAATTCAATGCCGGTAAAAGGTGTCACGATTTCGGCAGGAACGTCATCGCCTTCGGCGCGGATAGCAGCGACTTTTTCTTCAATATACTCCTGACTGGCATCGTTAATTGCCTGTTCATATTCTATGTCCACCTTTTTTGCAAGGTACACAAAGGTGGATCTGGAGTCTTCGGTAATCGCTGCGTAATAGTCCTTCGCGCTGCCGCCGAGGATGCCTTCCAGCAGCTCAGAGGTCTTTTTGGGGTCTACGATCTTGGAAGGATTTGCATAGATGGTAACGGCATCAACATCGGTGGCGAGCACGTTGCCGTTGCGGTCGTACATCGTTCCCCGGTGGGCGGTGAGGGTAATACTGGTGGTTCGAACCCCCGACCCCTCCTCAGAAAGCGCCTTTGCCTCAACCACGGTAAGTGAGAAGAGTCGGGCGAAGGTCCAGATAGCCAAGAGGACAAATACCAGCAGAATAGCCCCGCCTCGTCCCGCAAAAGTGCTCCCTATCACGCCGAGGGCATTCTTTGCCCTATCAGGTGCTAAGTGTTCTTTTTTGCCAGGCATGGAGGTTGCTTACGTTTCGTCGGAGGCAGACTTAATGAAGTCGTCAAGAGAAACAGCCGGCGTAAGACCGGGCGCGCTTTCGGAGGACTCCAAAAGCAGCAAGGGCTGGTCAGAAGGCTGCAGCACGGAGAGCTCGGCGGCTCTGGCTTCATTGGCAGCGGCGCTCATGAGAGCCACCGTTTCTGGAGAAAAACCGTCGCGGGCGCTCAGCGTGCTCAAGCGGCTACTGGGAAGAATACCTCTGGCAGCGGCGTTATCCTGTATTCTCGTGGGGTTGTTGGCCAGCGAATGCTTGACCTCCAGTTCAAGACCTATGGTACGGGCGTGGCTGATACTCGTGCTCGTTTGCTCGGCAACCTGCATCTTATGCACCGTAGCATTTGAAATGCTTACCCGGGCAATCGAGACCGTCGCCAGCACCACCAAAACCACCGTACTCATGGCAGCCAGCGTATTGAGCCAGGGAGCCTGCTGTGGGCGAGTGCGGATGCCTCGACCCTGGCCCTCGATAGTTTTCAGCTCGGGACGAGGAGCACGAATAGGCTGAGCAGGGTAGCTTTGCCACTGCTCTTCTTGCTTATATGCCAGGTTGGTACGTGCCATCTCTTCCTTACTTTTTTTGTGTTAACTCAATCCTCGATTGCCTTGGTAGCAAATCGGAGCTTGGCGCTCTTGCTTCGAGGGTTGCTTTCTTGCTCTTCAAGCGCCGGGAGCAGCGCTTTTTTGCTGATGTTGGTGAGTATCGGCTGGTGATTACAGGTGCACACCGGTTGTTCCGGCGGGCAGACACAGGTGCGGGCCGCCTGAGCAAAAGCTCTCTTTACTATGCGGTCTTCCAAAGAGTGATAACTGATGACCACAATCCTCCCACCGGGGTTGAGCCATCGGATTGCTGCGTCCAGGCCGCTTTCGAGTGCGGCCAACTCCTCATTGACTGCAATGCGGAGTGCCTGAAAACTGCGCTTGGCCGGATTGCCCCCCGTTCGTCGCGCACTTGCGGGTATTGCCTCTTTAACCAGCGCGGCCAGCTCGGCCGTAGTTTCTATGGGCTTCTTTGAGCGGCTCTGAACAATATGAGCCGCAATGCGGCCAGCCCATTGCTCTTCACCATATTCACGGAGGATCCGGGCGAGATCTGCGGTATTTAGGGTGTTGATGATCTCTGCTGCGGTTTTTGTTTGGTTACCCGGGTCCATCCTCATATCAAGGGGGGCCTCCTGTGCATATGAAAAGCCCCTGCTCGGTTGATCGATTTGTGGTGAAGAAACCCCAAGGTCAAAGAGTATTCCGTCAATACCCGGCACACGTGCCTTGAGGAGGAGTTCGTCCAAGTCGCGGAAGTTGCCCTTGAGGATCTCACAGTGGATTGTGAGTTGGGATTTTGAGATCCTCAAGGGCGCTTCGGTCAGGGAAGAATCGTCTTGATCAATACCAATGAGAAGACCATTCGGAGAAATGTCCTGTGCAATTGCGAGAGCATGTCCTGCTCCCCCGAGGGTACAGTCACAAAAAACCTGTCCTGGCTCCATCTTAAGCGCATGTCTGCTCTCTTTGAGCATGACGGGTATATGCCGATATTCACCTGTCAAGGTGCAACTCACTCTACCGGAGTAGAGGCGGGTTGGTCGTTGTAAACTTTGTTCTTGGCAAAGCCTGCTTCGTAGCGCTCAAGCATCTGAGGTGTACGAATAATGAGGTGATCCCGCGCCCCCGTAATGACCACCTGATGCTCGATGCCGGCGTACTCACGCAGATACGTGGGGATGGTGATGCGTCCCAGATCATCCGGCACCGCGTCAAACGCAGCCTTATAAAACTCATCGAGGAGCTGCACTTGCAAGGCGTCGTTGACTCTCTCCCCGCCCATTGACGCCAAGAGTTTGTCGGACCACTCATCAAAGCCGTCTTCCGGATATACCACCAGAGCCGGCAGGTCCTTGTTGGAATGCTTGGCAACAACAAGCTGCCCAGGAAGCAATTTGCGGCATTTAGAGGGAATGGATACGCGACCCTTGGCATCAACCTTGCCTTCATATGTGCCTTTGAGTCCGGCCACGGATTTCTCTCTCTGTTGTAGTTATTGCCTCCTGAGCAGCTTGCCTTGACAATTCTATACCACTCTTTCCCCCAATGCAACACTTTGTTCCATTATTTCCCATATTTATGAATTTTTGTTACAAGTCAGCCCACCGCCGGAGGTAGAGGTGATTTAAGGTTCTGGAGCGCGTGCGGGGCTATTTGCGGAGCAAATAAAGCCCCGCGGTTTGGCGGCGGCCTCCAGAACCTTAAATCACCTCTACCTCCGGCGGGGACAAGACAAGACAAAAGAAGACAAAAGGGGACGTACCTTTTGTCAGCAAGACAGGAGCTTATCGAAATAAGTGAGTGAGAGGCAGATACTGTTTGAACGCTAAGATTCCGTACAGACTAAGCCGTCAGTGGCCGGCGCCGGCGGTCATTGCCACAGCATGTTCAAACTGATCATACACCGCATCAAAGCATTCGGTTGCTGCTTTGAGGCTGCCGGGCAGATTGACCACCAGGGTCTGGCCGCGTTGCATGCACACAGCCCGGGAGAGCATGGCGCGGCGGGTCTTTTCCATTGAGGCGGCTCGCATGGCTTCGGCTATGCCGGGAACCTTACGCTCGCACACATCGGCGGTGGCCTCCGGGGTGACATCCTTAAGCGACAGACCACTCCCCCCGCAGGTGAGAATGATATTGCAGGTTCTGGAGGCATCGACGATTGCCTGGGAGATGCGGTCGCGTTTGTCGGGAACAACGACGTGCGAAGTAACCGTCCAGCCCTGAGCCTTGATGCGCTCGGCCAGTGCGGCCCCGGCGGTGTCCTCAGAGAGTTTTCTGGTAGAAGAGCAGGTTATGATTGCAAAGGTGAGAGGCACGTACTCAGTCCTCTCTCTTCCAGGTGCCGGACTTTCCGCCTTCTT
>JAISPK010000087.1 GCA_031274985.1 Coriobacteriales bacterium
CGCACTTTCTCACAAATTGCTGGACCCCGGCAAAACTGCCCTCAACGCGACGGCCAAAGTGATACTCCCCTACTTCGGTGACATCCCCGAACAAAGACGTAAAGCCAACGAGCGAAAAAGAAATAAACGCGCCGAGAAAGGCCGCCAGGACGTAAATGGCAAAGCCCGCGCTGTTTGCAGAGATGGTCATACCAACAAACCCACAGAGAATCCACCCGGCATTACCCACGATAATCGCCCGGGTTTTGCTGGTTTTCTTCGCAAACCACGAGGCCAGAGGCACCATGGCCACCTCTGCTATGAGGAGGGTACCGAGCACAAAACTGAGCTCGCCGGGGCGGCAGAGATTGTAGGTCATAAAGTAGGCAAAGATCATCGAGAGAACGTCTATCGCAACCACGATGCAGAGGTACATCACCACAAACCGCCTGAACACCTTGAGGCGTAGCGCCATGAAGAGTTCTTTTATCGATCCCTTTTTGCCTTCGGTAAACTGCTTGCGCTCAGGAACCTTGAAAAACACCAGAACAAGGGGCAGCGAAAAGAACAGCCCAAAGACAATGCTCATTGCAAAGTAGCCGGTATAGATATCCGAAAACAGACTCACAATAAGCATGGGGGTCACGGCGCAGACGATGGTTGAGACAAGCGAAACAATCATGCGGATGTTGGTGATGGAGGTACGCTCGTTGTAGTCGGTAGACAGCTCCGCGCTCATGGCGAGGAACGGCACCGATACGATGGCGTTGGCGGTGTTCATGAGCATGTAGGCAAAGATAAAGAAGACAAGTTTGGACACCTCGGTGCCCGACGAAAACGGAAACCACATCATCACAAAGAAGATAAATACCAGCGGTGCTCCCAGCAAAAAGTAGATGCGACGTCTACCAAAACGCGAGCGGGTGTTGTCAGAGATCATGCCCATAGCGGGGTCTATGAGGGCGTCCCATATCTTTCCAATCAAAAAGACATTTGCCGCCCAAATCGGATGGAGCCCAATAACATCGGTGAGAAAAATACTGTAGAAAAAATTGACAACGTTAAAGAATCCACCCTGAAAGATGTCACCCATCGCAAAGAACCACTTAGTGGAGGTCTTGATCTTCTCGTTGGTGCGGCTGATCTCTCCCATGATCTCTACTCCTTTTGATATGCCGGAACAACTGTGCTGATGATACCTGTTTGCAGCTACTCTATCACACGCAAACGAGGATTTTGCCGAAGTTTACTGCTTAGACCTTCGCCAAAGATTGAGGTAATTAAAGGTTTGGAGCGCGCGGGGCTCTTGAGCCCCCGCCAAAGACAGAGGTAATTTAAGGTTCTTGAGCCCCCGCCAAAGACAGAGGTAATTTAAGGTTCTGGAGCGCGTGCGGGGCTATTTGCAAAGCAAATAAAGCCCCGCGGTTTGGCGGAGGCCTCCAGGTTCTTGAATTACCTCTGTTTTTGGCAGGGGGCGGATTGAGCCCCGCGGTTTAGCGGGGGGCGAATTGAGCCCTGCGGTTTAGCGGGGGGGCTCTTGAGCCCCTGTCGGAGACAGAGGTAATTTAAGGTTCTGGAGCGCGTGCGGGGCTATTTGCAAAGCAAATAAAGCCCCGCGGTTTGGCGGAGGCCTCCAGGTTCTTAAATTACCTCTGTTTTTGGCAGGGGGCAGATTGAGCCACGCGGTTTGGCGAACTTTGACACAAAACAGTGCTGAGGATTACGCCCGGCTCAATGCCCTGAAGCACCCTTGAGATTTCCTGCTAATCGTACTATACTTGGTTGGTGGCCATACCAGTGACCATTATTACTTTTCCATTCTTAGATTACCGATTATTCAGTCTAAATTGAGAAAGGAGTACCACATGGAGTCAAAGGAATTTGATGCTGTGGTCATAGGCGCTGGTAACGGTGGCCTCACCGCAGCACTGGCGCTCACCTATTATGGTCAAAGACCTCTGGTGCTTGAGCAGCACAACGTTCCGGGAGGTTTTGCCAGCAGCTTTGTGAGGGGACGATTTGAGTTTGAGCCGAGCCTGCATGAGCTGAGGGAGTACGGCCCCGACGATGACAAGGGCGAGATTCGCAAGCTGTTTGAGAGTCATGGTGTCTATGGAGAGTTTTACCCTGTACCCGATGCCTATCGTCTCATAATCCCGGGAGAGATAGACGTTCGTATGCCCTTTGGCATAGAGGCGTATAAGGCCGAGATGGAACGTTTGGTACCGGGCAGCAGCGTGCCGGTTGAGAAGTACTTTCAGCTCTGCGAAGACACCATCAATGGTTTTGCCTACATCGGCGCAAGCGGTGGAAACCCCGATCCGGAGGTCCTCAAAAAAGAACACCCCAACTTTCTCAAGACCAATCCCTATTCGCTCGGCGAAGTCCTCGATGCCATCAAGATGCCCAAGCGGGCCCAGCTGATTCTCTCTGCCTATTGGTGTTATCTGGGACTCCCCGTGAGCAAACTGGCCTTCTCGCCTTTTGCCGCCATGTTTTTGACCTTTATCAGGCGGGGAGCCTATCTGCCCAAGTGGCGCTCGCATCAGTTTACCAACGACCTGGCTATGGCTATCGAAAAAAAGGGTGGCAAGATCCTCTACAACACCAAATGCAGCGAGATCGTGGTAGAAAACGGTGGCGTCGCGGGGGTTCGCACTTCTCAGGGTGATTACATCGAGTGCCGGCACATCGTTGCCAACACCAGCATGCACCAGGTGTACAACGAGCTCATCACCCCCAAGTCAGAAGTGCCGCCCCGGGCCTACCAAAACCTCAATGCCCGCAATCTGGGTATGGCCGGATTTGTGGTGTACTGCGGCCTCAACAAGAGTGTCGATGAGCTGGGTATCACCGATTACAGCTATTTCATCTATCCCAAGAGCACTTCGGAAGAGACCTACCAGTCCTTCCAGCAGATGGGCAAGGACATGGGCATCGCCGTTACCTGTTTGAACCGGGTCATCCCCGATGCCTCGCCTGAAGGAACCTGCATTTTTGAGATCACCACCCTGTTTGAATCCAGCGTATGGGATAACGTCAAAGACACGGATTATCACCGCGTTAAAACGGAGATAGGTCTCAACCTCGTAAGGCAATTTGAGCGTTCAACCGGCCTTTCTCTCGAGCCCTATATCGAAGAATTCGAGGTGGCCACGCCTGCTACCTTTGCTAACTATACCGGCACCTGGGGAGGCGCGATCTACGGCTACCAGGCCTCGGTTTGGGACTCGGTCATGCCTCGCCTGCTCAGCCTCAAAGAAGACCAGTACATCAAGGGTCTGCTGTTTTCGGGTGGGTACGCGTTTAAGATCTACGGCTATGCTGCCACCCTTTCTTCCGGCGATACCGCAGGAAAACTGGTGATGCTCGCCAAGTTTGCCGAGCTCGAGGAGATGGAGGCCCAAAATGAGTGAGAGATTCAGCTTTAAGAAAAAGCCCCTCGGCCTGCTTGACATGCTGGCCTTTACCAAGCTCCTCCCCAATCGGCAGGCCCGCATCAGCGCCGCGCCCGCAACGCCGCCCAAAACCCTGTATATCAACAAGCTGGCTAAAAGCCTGCACCCCCTGAGGCAAAACCTCCGGGTTACCGCGCTGTTTGAGGAGGCCCCTGGGGTAATACGCTATCGGCTTGAGCCCATCGAGGGCGAGCTCGCCTACTTCCGTCCGGGGCAGTATCTGAGCTTTTTCCTCGAGATCGAGGGTTCCCGAATAACCCGTCCTTTTTCGATCTCCTCGTCACCTGCGGATGCCAAGGAAGGGTTCTACGAAGTCTGCATCAAAAACAGTGGCTTTGCCACCGCATGGATTGCCGATAATTGGAAGGTCGGCACCGAAGTGGTCTCCTCCGGACCCGAGGGTCACTTTTACTATGAACCTGCCCGCGACGCGAAGGACATCATCTGTGTTGCCGGCGGTGTGGGCATAACTCCGCTGCGCTCGTTGGCGCGCTCGGTGGCACAGGGCATTGTCGAGGTAAACATGACCCTCATCTATGGCTGCAATACGGCCTCTGAGATGCTGTTTGCAGAGGAATTCCACGGCTTTGAAAAAGACGGCAGCTTCAAAGTGGTGTACGTTGTTGCCAACGAAGAGGTCGCAGGCGCCGAGAAGGGCTTTATCACCAGAGAGCTCATCGAGAAGTATGCCCCTGCTGGCGAGGCAACGCTCTTTGTCTGTGGCCCTCAGGCCATGTACCGCTATCTTGAGGGCGAATTCGCGACTCTGAACCTCTCGCCAAAAAGGCTCCGCAAAGAACTCTTCGGAGAGATCAAGGAAGTCACCAAGAGTGAGGGCTATCCCCTTGGCAAAGAAACTGAGACACACACTCTCACCGTGTACATGGGCTTTGAGTCGTGCACGATGCCCGCACTGGGGAGCGAATCGCTGTTGGTAGCCATGGAGAGAGCCGGCCTCAACCCACCCTCCCGTTGCCGCAGCGGCGAGTGTGGCTACTGCCGTTCCTTCATGAGTGCCGGGAGCGTATTTATTCCGCCGGAAGAAGAAATGCGCAAACAGGCAGACCGTGACACAAATCATATCCATCCCTGTTGTTCTTTCCCCTTGGAAGATATAGAATTGAATGTTCCGAGGGCAAAATAGTTATGCTTTTATGTAATGTATGATTACGGTGATAATATGGCAGGATTTGAAAAGATAGATCAGGCAAGCCTGAAAGAACGTTTTGTGCGCGAGATACAACGCAAGATTTTTGCCGGCGAGCTTCTGCCCGGAGAGCAACTGCCTCCCGAGCGGGAGCTCGCTGTTCAGCTGGGCGTCAGTCGCAGTCTGATCAATGTGGGCATTCTTGATCTGGAAAGCAGAGGCTTTGTAAAGGTCGAGCCGCGCTGTGGCACCTTTGTAACTGACTACCGAAAAGACCCCACTCCGCAGACACTCTCTGCTTTGATGAGTTATGACTCAACCATGCTGGACAGCAGCCTTTTCAAAAGCCTGGTGGATACGCGACGTCTGGTAGAGCGCGAGTGTATCCGGCTCAGTATTGCGCTCGGCGACGTATCTGCCTATGAGAGCATGCAAGAAGCACTGGAAAGAATGCGTGCAACCCAGGATCCGGATGATCTGGTCGTTGCCGTCTTTGACTTTCATTATCGGCTCACCAAGGCTTCAGGAAACCTCATCTACCCCATGTTTTTCAAGGGGTTCGAAAGAGCCTTGCATCGGTTGATGGGAGCTTCGCTTGCACGGCAGACCAATCATGAGGAGTATTTCCAGATTCATGAGGAACTACTGCGTGCCCTGCAGGCCTTTGACACAGCCGCTGCAGATGAGGCTATCACCCACATCATCAATCTTGCCACGGCCGTACTGGGGGATTCCTTTACTCAGGCCTAGAGCAAAGACCCGTCTCTTTTGTCCCGCTGGATGCCCCTGACGTATCAGCTCCGTTGCCGTAAGGCTACCCGGTTTGGTTTTCCTACCGCTGTTTTAGGTAGCTGATCAATGAACTCAACAACTTTGGGAACTTTGTAGCCCACGAGGTATCGGTGGCAATAGTCCATTACCTCTTCTGCGCTCAGTTTTTCTCCGGGGTTCAAAACGATGAACGATTTGACCGTCTCACCTTTTTCGGTGCTGGGAATACCGATGGTGCACGCATCTTGTATTGCAGGATGCGCAGAGAGCACTTCGTCGATCTCTTTAGGGTACACGTTGAACCCGCTATGGATGATCATATCCTTCTTGCGGTCTTTGAGAAATATCCACCCCTCTTTGTCCCTATACCCGATGTCACCGGTGCTGAGCCATCCATCTTTCAGCACGAGAGCGGTCTCCTCAGGCTGGCCCCAATAACCCGTCATGACCTGCGGCCCCTTAACAACCAGCTCTCCCAATTGCCCGCAAGGCACCTCGGTACCCGGGTCTTCAAGGCTCATGATGCGTGCGTCCACATCAGGAAGCGGCAGCCCGATACTCCCCTCTTTTGCCTCAACGCCGATGGGTTGTCCGCACACGCTGCCGGCAGTTTCTGTGAGGCCGTATCCTACCACGGCTCTTTTGCCGGTTATCCTTTCAAGCTCTGTGCTCACGCCTTTTGGCAGGGAATCTCCTCCCACCCCGATTACCTTGATGCTGCTGATGTCGATATACGGAAACGCCGGATGATTAAGCAAAAAGATAAGTGCATAGGGAACAACGCAGAGCAGATTGGGCGGATGCTTTGCAAGGGTGCAGAGCACATCATCTGCCGCCAGGCTGTCCATGAGTAGGATGGTGCCCCCCGCATAGTTGGCCAGGCTGATGTTTCCTACCAGTCCATAGATATGATAGAGCGGAACCGGACAGAGGATCACCGGATATTCATCGCTTGCGAGCGGATGCGTATACCAGCTAAACCAGCCAAAGACCGTGGCCTCCAGGTTGCTCTGCGTAAGCACACAGCCTTTGGGAATCCCCGTGGTTCCACCCGTGTATTGCAAGAGCGCACAATCGTTGCTGAAGACTTCAACGGCCGGTTCTGTGCTCTCCCCGTTAAAAACGACCTCATCGTAGCTGAGCAAATCAACGCAACCCGCCCCCTGCTGCACCGTCAATTCGATCTTCTGTTCTGAGATCACCACGATGCGCTTGATTGCAACCTGTCCGCCGCCACAGACCTCAAGCACCTTTTTGAGCATCGTGTCTATGATGATGATAGTCTCGGCCTGGCTGTCCTTGAGGATGTATTCCAGCTCTCTGGTGGTATAGCGGGGATTGGTAGGAACAGCAATGCCTCCGAATTTGTAGCAGGCCTGAATCGCTATCACGAACTCAGGGATATTGTTGGCCGCGATTACCACCCGATCCCGTTTTTTACAGCCCTGAGCCATAAGCCCGTTGGCAAGTTTTCGCGCAAAGGCATTTGCTTCTTCAAAGGTGATCACCGCATCATGAAAGACGAGAAAAGGCCGGTTGGGATAGCGCCGGGCACTCTCATTGAAGTACTGCTTCATCGTAAAATGCGGGTATTCAAAAGAAGGAGGAATCTCACCAGGATACTGCTTATGCCATTCTCTGGGTTCCATGCTCCTCCTTCTTCTCTACTCGCTTGCGCAGGCTCAAACTCTACACCTTTTTAAGTGCTTCCGTTAAAAGCGGGGCTATCTCGTACATATCGCCCACGATGCCGTAGTCTGCTGCCTTGAATATCGGGGCGTTTTCGTCGGTATTGATCGCGGCTATCGTCTTTGCATCCCTCACACCAATAACGTGCTGTATCTGACCGGAAATTCCCAGCGAAAGATACAGCTGCGGTTTAATGACAGCGCCGGATATGCCGATGTACTGCTCAACGGGAAGCCACTTGCGCTCTTCTGCAATCGATCGGGTGCAGCCGATCTCGGCGCCAAGGACAGCAGCCAGGTCTTCTGCGAGTGACAGGTCCTCCTGCTTGGAGAACCCCAGACCAACGCCAACGACTTTTTCTGCCTTGTTCAGATCGACTCCCTCTTGCACCAAGGGCGCCGAAGTAACGAGCCTCACCCTCATGTCCGAGGGCACCTCAAGTGTCTCTACGGGAGAGTCCCCCGCTGCAGGAGCGTCGAATTTCCCTGATCCGATGGTCACCACGGCCGGACTTGCCAGGGTTTCGGTGAGCACGGCAACACCGCCGTACAGCATCTTCTCAACGGTGAATCCCTCTGCCACAGGGGTCAGCGACAGCACGTCGCTTGCCATGCCGCAAGCGAGATAGCCTGCCACGCGCGCGGCAAGGTCTCTGCCCCGGGGAGTCATCCCTGCCAAAAAGAGATCCGCCTGCTCTGCGGCCAGATAATCGGCAAGAGCCTTTGCGTAATTCTCTGCCAGGGGGCTTGCCCCCTTAAAAAAGAGGACCTTGTCTGCTCCAAAGGCCTGAGCCTTGTCTGCGTCCTCCTGACTAAAGGTCACCGCACAGGCCTGTTTGCCGGTACTCAGGGCAAAACCCAGCAACTCGGCAACCAGGCCCGGTTCATCGCTATATACATATATGCCAGCCATTAGACCAGTCCCTCCTTATGAAAGTGCTCAACAAGCGCCGCCACCTTTTCCTCTGCGCTGCCCTCTTTGATGATGAGGTTCTTCCTGCTCATGAGGTAGGCACGGGTACTGCTCGCCGTAACTTTTGGAGAAAGGTCAGCCTCGATATCTGCGGGAGCTAACTCAGTGACCGGCTTCTTGCCGGCGGCCAACACAGCTTTGAGTCCCGGCAGCGGCGCTTCGTTAATTTCGGGCAATACCGCAACCACGCAGGGCAGCGTGACCTCTACCGTCTCGAGCGAGTCCTTGAGTTTTCTCACTGCCGTGAGGGTGTCGCCCTCAATATGCAGTTCTGCGACCGAGGTGATAGTGGGCCAATCCATCAGAGCGCCGAGCCGGGGTGGCACCTGTCGGGCAAACGTATCGCTGGCACCTTCGGTGCAAACCACCAGCCTGACGTCTTCGATCTTGCTGAGGGCTCCTGCCAGGGCAGAGGCAGTAACCGCACCGTCGGCCCGTGAGGCCTCCGGGGCATTGATCCAATACGATTCATCGAGGCCTCTCGACAAGGCATCTTTGATGGATCGCTTTGCTTCGGCAGTGCCAAAAGTAAGGCCAACCGTTGTGCCTTCGATGGCTTGTGCCGCCCTCACTGCCGCTTCAATAGTATTTCGATCATAGTCACTTATCTTGTACTCCGCAGCGCTGAAGTCAAGCGACTCATCTGCCCTGAGCCTGATGAGCGCTTCATCGAGCACCCATTTGTAACAAACCACAATCTTTGGCATAGAGCTCTCCTACCATTCAGTATTCCCTGTTACCTTGTCTGCCCGGAGTTTGGAGCCTCTGGGCAGACAAGGTCTGGTCTATTTGTCTTTAAAGTCCTACCTGAGCTTTTCTCTGGCAATGACGATCTTGAGAATCTCGCTGGTTCCCTCGGTAATCGACAGAACCTTTGCATCACGGAAGTACCGCTCAAGACCAAAGTCCTCAACAAGACCCATGCCGCCGCACATCTGCACGGCTTTCTCGGTGACGCGCATCGCAACTTCGGAGGCAAACCACTTGGCCATTGCAGCCCCCTTGGTGATGAACTTCTTGTTGTCATAGTCGTTGGCAACGTCGTACACCAACGCTCTGGCAGCGGCAATCTCGGACTCCATCTCGGCGATGTACCACTTGATGCCCTGGAAGGAGCTGATCTTTCTGCCAAATTGCTCCCGTTCCTTCACATAGGCAACCGCCTTGTCCAGCGCACCCTGCGCAATGCCAACGCCGCACATCGCCACCGCCAAACGCGCCTCGTCAAGCACCTTGAGCACCAGGGGAAGCCCCCAGTTCTCGGTGCCAATCAGGTAAATAGCCGGTACGCGTACGTTCTTAAAAAACAGCTCGCCGGTCTCGGAGCCATGCATGCCGATCTTCTTGAAGATAGAGCCTACCTCAACACCGGGAAGGTCTTTTTCTACCAGAAACGTTGAGATGCCGCCCTCGTCGGTTTCGTTGGTGCGCGCCGAAACCAAAAAGGCGGAGCACTGGTTGAGGTAACTCACGAAGGTCTTCTGGCCGTTGAGGATCCAGTCGTCACCATCTTTGACGGCCGTTGTCTGAATGCCGGCAGCGTCTGAACCGGCCGTGGGCTCCGTAAAGCCGAGCCCGGCCATGTGCTTATCCTCAGAATACTTGGGAAAGAAGAGTTTTTTCTGCTCATCGCTGGCAAAGTCAATCAGCAGGCTTGAGATCATATTGGAGTTGCAAACGATTGCCGTGGTAAGGTTTTCCTTGGCAAACTCCTCAACGATAGCCATATGGGTGACCATCTTCTCTTCCAGTCCGCCGTACTCCTCGGGGAGCATCATGTTGATGAAGCCCAGGTCCTGTAGCTCATCAATGAGGTTTGCGGGAAAATTCCCCTCCTCAATGTCAGGAATCTGCGGAACCAGCTTCTCTTGAACAAACTCCTTGGCGATGTTGATCATCAATTGTTGTTCTTCGGTAAATACTTGCATAAGTTCACCTCTCCTTTAGTCGCTGAGCAAGCCAGCGGCTTTTGCGTTATCGAGCAGGCTCTCACGAAAATCGGGATGAGCGATGGACACCATGGCCCTGATCCTGTTGGGGATGCTCTTGTCCTGCAGGTCTGCGAT
>JAISPK010000099.1 GCA_031274985.1 Coriobacteriales bacterium
CGCTGTTTGATAACGTCCAGTGCCGTAGTGGCTGCGCTGGCTGCTTGAGTCTCTCTGAGAAGGCGAGCCGCAAGGTCCTCATTTACCATTTGTATCGATTGTAGCTGCGACTTTACTGAAGCCAGCTCAGTGGTTTGGAGTGCCAGCTGATTAGTTGCGAGGTCACGATCCAGACGTAACCCCGACATTTCAGAGACGAGAGCCGTATTTTTCTGCGACTCGCTCAGGCTGTCCTTCAAAGCTAGCTCGAGCTGCTCGATTTCTTCTCTGGATTTGCTGAAATCTAAAGCGCTTTCTCCAAGGAGCGCTGAGCTCCTGATAGTACGTCTGGATGTTTCTGCGTCGCTCGGCAAAAGAGCTGCTTCTTTCTCTGCAAGCTGCGCCTCTAACTCAAGGGTTTTGTTTTTCTGCAAAACCAAATCGTCCGACAGTTTCTGGATAAACCGATCGCGCTCTTCTAAGGTATTCGTCAGACCATCAACGTCGGCTTGTAGTGGAGAAATTCTCGGATCAATATCACCCATTGGCTTCACCTTCTTTTATTTTTATGACAGGCTTAAAACTAAACTTCAGTCGTACACCATCCTGTTCGGCAAGCAGGAGCGGCGCTTCTCCGCCTCGCATGAGAGCGCCCTCGTATTCCACGTCCAATGCCGCCAGCGCGTAGCTAACTTTGTTGCACTCGCTGTTGGTGTATTCAAGAAGCGCACGAAAATAATCGGCAAGCTCTTCTCTTGTGAACGCTGCATTGCTCATTAATTCCCTCCACCAACATTTCACCACTTTGCTGTCTCCCGGGGTTTGTCCCGTAGTTTCCCGGGGAATCCCGGGCAAGCCCGAGACGACAGTGCAAAACACTTAGTAAACGCAGATTGCCAGGGCTTATTCAGGCTCAGGTTCAATTTTTCTATTTGCTCTAGCTTTTGCCTTTCTGTCAGCTTCCGGATCAGGCTCAAGCTCAGGTTCCGGCATAGGCTCAGGTTCCGGCATAGGCTCAGGCTTGGGTTCAGGCTCAGGTTTAGGTTCAGGATCAGGCTCAGGCTCAGGCTCAGGATCCGGTTCCGGTTCCGGTATAGGCTCAAGCTCAGGTTCCGGTATAGGCTCAGGCTCAGGTTCCGGTATTCCAAGAAGTACTTGTACTCTGTCTGTCAGCCAGACCAACGAGCCCGGTTTTGGTATCTGCGACACAACAACTCCACGGTTTTCTGAAACACCAGTTTCCAGTTCGAAATTCCCTAACAGCAAACCAACTCCGTCAAGGGCCTGTTTAGCATCTCTGAGGGTTAGTCCTGCTAAGTCCGGCGTGGCAATCATCTCAGTCCAGCGGGTGGGTGCTGGGAGAGGGAGGAACTTGAGGTGAAGTTCGCTCGGCAAAGCCTCGCTGACTTTAAAAGTGTTTGTATACGAAGCATTGATGGGGCTTACCAGAAGGCGTCCTCGCTGACTGCTGTCAGTCTTTCCTTGTTCTGTGCTCTCTCTAGCATACTGATAACTCATCTTCAGGTTTGCACTAGCTTCAGGAATCGTATACCAATGAGCAGACAGCCCCCAAGCTCTCAGGTCGTCATCTTTGTTAATCTCTTGTTGTGTCGCGATTGCAGTCATGTCCAGCGCATGCTGTGCCTCAGCAATACCTCTACCTATGCTCGAGATAACATCTCCCATATCATAGAAAAACTCATCGCCAACGGACAAAGTTGGCAGACTGCCACCTTCGGTGAGAGCTCGCTTTTTAGTTAAGGCCAATACGACAACAGAGGTGGGATCATCTGGATCCTTTGAGATTGCCGGGGTCATCAATACAGCCAGATTCTTAAGGCTGGTTAATTTTTCTTTTGTGGGAAACCCTCTGATTGCTGGCGAAGTGGTGTCGCTCAAACTCTTCATCATCTGGAGAGACATCTCGATATCAATACAGGACAAGTCCGCCACGTCGCGAATACCAATCCTTACGAGCATGTCCGCAATGTCAGCGCTCATTCCTGGTACACGCAAAAGTTCGCCCTGTTTTACCCAGGAATAGATTATCTTTTCATTTGTTTTGAGCTTTTTTGCGAGGGCTTCGCGAGCCTCCGACGTTCCTGCTTTTTCTAGCAACGCAGGGATGTCAGGAATTCCTTCTGCGATGAGCTTTGTTTCTAGTACTTTCCCAATACCTTTAATTTGAACCAATGAATTGTCCAAAGTGTCCCCTCCCATTCTTAAAAAAGTAGGAAGTTATAAGTTGTAAAGTATCAAGTAACTTTACAGTATAGTAACACAAAATAATTATAGCAAGTCATGATTCTCTAGCAATTCGTAGTGATGCAGCCCGCAAACGGCGCAGGCAGGGTTTTTCTCAACGGTGACCATCTCAAACTCCGGCTCCCAAACTTCAATCTGATACAGGGTGGTAGTTGGAAGCTCTTTGAGGGGAATGCTTGGCAGCTTTGGCTTGTTGAGCAGCAGTTTAAGCGCTTGGGTAGCCTGCAGGGTGGCAGCGATTCTGGTGGTAGAAGGCAGCACGCCGTTAGTCGTACAGGTGGGATAACTCCCCGGCTCAGGTACCGTCGGCGAAAGGCAGCGCAAGCAGGGGCCGCCCGGCAATATTGGCATCACCATGCTCAGGGCTCCCAAAACGCCGGTGTAGATCCAGGGGATCCCCAGTTTGTTGGCAGCCTCGTTAATCAGAGCGCGCACCTCAAAGTTGTCTGAACCGTCCAAGATGAGGTCAACTCCGGAGAGCAGTTTGAGCACATTGCTACTGTTTACCTCGCATACCTGCGGCTCTGTGTAGATGGTGGAATTGATGGACTTGAGATGATCGCGCGCCGCGAGGGCCTTTGACGTAGCAGCATTGGCGTCTTCTTCGGTATAGAGCGCGCAACGCTGAAGATTGCTTAACTCCACCACATCGCGGTCTATCAGGCGCAGATAGCCAACGCCCGAGCGGGCAAGAATCTCCGAACTCACCGAACCCAGTGCGCCCAATCCCACGATTGCCACTTGCGCCTGGGCCAGCAGAGCCTGGCCGGATTCTCCGATCTGCGGCATGATCTCCTGGCGTATATAGCGGCTCTCAATCATGATTGCGTCTCCAGCTCCTTGTTGTCGTTGTCTCTATATGCTGCCCGAGCCGGGCAAGGGCTTGAGGCGTGTCGGCGTCGAGCAGGATGCCGGGGTCGCTGAGATGCACCTCGAGCCACTCATGATCCGTCAGCGCATTTTTGAGTCCACCGCTGTGCTCGTCTGCCGCAAGCACCGCCTCAAAGCATTCATTGCTAAAGAGCACGGGATGCCCGCGCCTGCCTTCGTAGCAGGGGACAAGAACAGCAGCACGAGTCTCGCGCCACCTTGTCTGGAGCGCTGCAAAGGTCTGAGGCCGCACCCCCGGCATATCGCCCGGCAGCACGAAGACACAGGCGGGGCGGCCCTCTTTGTGCTCGAGCAATCCGGATAGTGCCAGTTTGACACTCTGGAGCATATCGCTTGTTTCAAAGTGAGGGTTATTTACAAAGAGAATCCTGTCTCCCTGCTCCCCGCCACATTGGTCGGCAAGGGCTGCCTTGACATCGTTGGCCCGCTCTCCGGTTACCAGGGCAACCGTTTGTACTCCGCCTGCGAGCGCACTTTGCACCGCACGTTGGATGAGAGAGAAACCATCGAGTTTGATGAGTGGCTTGAAGGAGCCCATTCGAGAGGAGAGGCCAGCAACCGGAATAATTGCAGCTACAGTGTCCATAATGATAGTATAAGGCATTGTTTGCGCCGCGGGATTACTGACGTTTGGAGGCAACCAACGTGACACCGAACGAGTTGTACGCAGAACTCCTAATACTCCTCGATGAGCAGGGGGCCGCCTTTGCCAAATCTCACTATGCTTCAGACGGGAGTATCACCCGTGAGCTCATAAGTGGAATCAAAACCCGGGGAGCCGGCGGTTGCGGCTCTGGCTGCAGCTCCACACCGCTCGCCTACGCAGCTAATTCCGACGGATCATTCACGCTCATCGAGCGCTTTATGGCCAAGCCGCGCTTGATAATCCTGGGCGGCGGGCATATTTCCCTGGCACTGGCGCAGATAGCGCAACTGGCCAACTTCGATACGGTCATCTACGACGATCGCCCCAGCTTTGCCAATACCGTGCGGTTTTCTACCGCAAAAACCGTTATCTGCGACTCCTTTGCCAGGATTGGCGATCATCTGACCATTGGAGCAAGCGACTTTGTGGTGGACGTTACGCGCGGGCACCAGCATGACAAAGAGTGCCTTGAGGCTATACTGGCAGGGCCGGAGCCTGCCTATACCGGCATGATCGGCTCGCAAAGACGGGTAGCCCTCGTGCTGGGGCAACTACAAGAAGAGGGTTACGACAAAGAGAGAATTTTGCGCATTCATGCCCCCATCGGCCTGAGGATCGGCGCGCAGACGCCTTCGGAAATCGCCATAGCCATCATGGCTCAGGTTATCGAGGTCAAGCGTCTGCATAAGGGTGATACTGCATGGCTCTCCTGCGACCTTGAGTTGGCAGAGCAGGTCGCTCAAAAGAACTTTGACCCGGAGGCGATAGTTACGGTACTCGCAACGCAGGGGTCGGTGCCCACAGAGGTTGGCTGCAAGCTCGGCATGACCTATGAGGGAACCACTGCCGGCTCAGTGGGCGGGGGATGTTCAGAGGCAGAAGCGATGCGGGCTGGTCGCGAGGTCATCAAGAACGGCGGCTGGAAACTCCTGGATATCGATCTCACCGATTCCGCAGAAGACGAGGGCATGGTCTGCGGCGGCACCTT
>JAISPK010000003.1 GCA_031274985.1 Coriobacteriales bacterium
GTCTCCTTTACTGTGACTGTGGTTTTGCCGCAAACGCTGAAGTTGCCCATGCCCACTACGAGCTTGAGGAATACTTGCTGCCCGGCGCTCAACGCGAGTTGACCAAAATCCATACTCCCGGCGTTGCCACCATGGATGAACTCGCTGATTTTTTGGGTATTGGCAAGGAGTCTACGGTCAAAGCGTTGGCCGCAAGGGATAATACGGGTCGTATTACCGTACTCTTGATTCCGGGAAACCACGAGCTCGCTCCCTTGAAAACCGAAAAAATCCTGCCGTCCTTTGAATTCCTGACCGACGCAGAGATGGAGACGGCAGGCATCGTCAAGGGCTTCCTGGGTCCGGTAGGCCTGCCGGAAGATATGAGGATAGTTGCCGATGCGTCTTTACAGAAGCTGACCTCCTGGCTGGTTGGGGCTAATGAAAAGGACTATCACCTTGCGGGTGCGCAGCCGGCAAGGGACTTTGAGGTTGACCTCTGGGCGGATATCGCTGAGGCTTCAGCGGGAGATAGCTGTCCTGTCTGTGCGCTGCCCCTCAAGGGAGCGCGCGGTATTGAGGTCGGGCAGGTGTTTCAGCTGGGGACCAAGTACTCTGAGTCGATGAACGCCACCTATATGGATGTCGATGGTGCAGAAAAGCATTTTCTCATGGGCTGTTATGGCTGGGGGATCACGCGCTGCATAGCAGCGATCGTCGAACAGAGCTACGACGAGCAGGGTATTATCTGGCCGCTGAGTGTGGCCCCCGCCGAAGTAGTGGTAATTCCGCTTTCGGCCGGTGACGATGCGGTGAGCGCTACGGCCGCTGAACTGGCTGAGCAGCTGGTAGCACAGGGTATAGAAGTGGCGCTGGACGACCGCGATGAGCGGGCAGGCGTCAAATTCAACGATGCTGACCTCATTGGCTGGCCCTATCAACTCATCATAGGTAAGCGCGGGCTCGAGGCCGCAACCGTAGAGCTTAAAACCCGGGCAACCGGCGACAAGCTGAGCCTCCCGCTCTCCGAGGCGGTAAATACACTTGCTGAGCTCGTAAAAGAACAGAGAAAACTGTTTCTTTAGACATGGGGGTACTGCTCAGCATACTCCTGCTGCTTCTGGTTTTTGCAGTGGGGGCAGTCGTCGGAAGACTCCTCAGGCTTACAGTCAAAGTTCCCGCGCCTGTGCTGATTGTCGAAGCGCTCACCGGCGCTCTAGGCCTGCTGAGTTATCTGGCTTTTATGCCCCCGGCAGGTTTTCTCCTGCCCGTTGACTCAGCCCTTGTTTTCTCCTGTACTGCGTATGGCGTCGGCCTTTTGGCCGCCTGGCTCCCCTGTGACTTTGCAGCCTTAGCCGGGGCGGCACTAAGCGCAGCTCTGGTCTTTGCGCTGCTGTGTTCTCTGCTTGCGATAACGCTGAGGGATTCCGCTACCAGGGAGATACCCAATGCGCTCTCACTCACCGTAGCGCTCCTCGGATTGGTAAGCATCTTTATAGGGCCTACTGCCGCCTTTCCCTGGACCGATCACCTCATTGGCGCCTTTGCTGTCAGCGTGCCCTTGCTTGTGCTGGCTTTGGTAGCCTCAGGGTCCTTTGGGCTCGGCGACGTCAAGCTCATGGCCGCTGCTGGTGTCTTCCTTGGTTGGCAGCTTGTCCTGGTAGCAGCTTGTATCGGCATCCTCATTGGCGGTGTTTACGCCCTGTATCTGCTCCTGGTGCGCAAAAAAGGCCGCAAGGAGCACTTTGCCTTTGGCCCGGCACTCTGTGCGGGCATCGCGCTCAGTCTCTTTGTCGGCCAACCGCTCATTATCTGGTATTTGGGTTTCTTGTAAGATATTCGGCTATACTGATAGGGTACGTTGATCCTACGGAGGAGTTATGAATAAAAAGGACCTGGAATTCCTAAAAAACCTTACGGAAGCGCCCTCTCCCAGTGGTTATGAGGTGCCCGCAGCCGCTATCATGCGCGCGCGCCTTGCTCAGACGGCTGACCGTGTCGAGACCAATGTGCTCGGAAGCGTCCATGCCACTCTTGAGGGCAAAGGCCAGGGGCCGAGTGTCATGATCACCGGTCACCTTGATGAGATCGGGCTCATGGTTACGTATATCTCCGATGAGGGCTTCATCAGCTTTGATGCTATCGGTGGCGTTGATGCTGCCGTTTTGCCCGGGATGCGCGTGAATCTCTACCCAACCGGCGCTGACGCAAAACCCGGCCAGGTTGTACGTGGCATCATGGGTCGCAAGCCTATTCATCTTATTGAGCAGGATGACCGCAAGACTATCACCAAGATCGACCAACTCTTTATCGATGTAGGCAGGGAGGCTAAAGCCCTCAAAAGCCTGGTGAGAGTAGGCGATGTCATTACCTACGGAGTGGGTTTTGAGGAGTTCGGTGACGGTTTTGCGGTAGCGCGTGCCTTTGACGACAAGCTCGGTGTTTGGATTGCCGCGCGGGTCTTAGAAGAGGTCAAAGGGGCCGGTAGAGCTCAGGGCGACCTCATTGCTGCCGGCACGGTACAGGAAGAGATCGGCGCCAGAGGCGGCATCACCTCCGCCTATGACGTAGACCCGGTCATCGGCATCAGCGCTGAGGTAGGTCACGCAACCGACTACCCGGACATCAAGAAGCAAAAATACGGCGAGGCGACCTGCGGCAAGGGGCCGATCATCGCGCGAGGCCCCAATATCAACCCCGTGCTCTTTGAGCGCATGATAGGGGCAGCCGAAAAGTGCAAAGCTCCGTATCAGATTGGTCCGGAGCCACGGGGCACCGGCACCGATGCCAATCCTATTCAACTCTCGCGGGGCGGCAAGGTAGCCGGCCTTATCTCGATACCCCTGCGCTATATGCATACCCCCACTGAGGTTCTCAAGCTCTCCGACCTTGAAGCAGCCGTAAAGATACTCACCCGCTTTGTTCTGGACCTGGACAACTCGGTAGACTTTACCCCGAGGTAGGCAGGCAAGGTGTCCAAAAAAGAGCCCAAAAATAAGACGGTCGCAAAAAACAGACGAGCCTTTTTTGACTATGAGGTCTTTGAGACCTTTGAGGCCGGTCTGGTGCTCTCCGGCACCGAAGTGCGCTCGCTTCGCGAGGGCGGCGGCCAGCTCACCGATACCTTTGCCCTGGTGAGAAAGGGTGAGGCCTGGCTGCACGGGCTCCACATAAAACCCTACAGCCACGGCAACCGGGCAAATCCGGAGCCGGACCGGGTACGCAAGCTGCTGCTTCACAAAAAGCAGATACGCTACCTGGGCGAAAAAACTGCGCAGGCAGGGCTCACGCTGGTGCCCATAAAACTCTATTTCAATGAAGATGAGCGCGTTAAGGTCGAGCTGGGACTTTGCCGGGGCAAGAAGCAGTATGACAAACGTCATAGCATGGCCGCCCGAGACGTAAAGATCGAGGTAGAGCGAGCTCTCAAGGCACGCAATCGCACGTAGGGAGGTGATGAAGTGACCCAGGAAGAGCGCAGGTATCTCACCCGTTTAACGTCCAAAGGCGGTTGAGCTGCTAAATGGGGTCCGGGCGACCTTAAGCATATACTCTCCACTCTTGGAGACGCAAACGATCCGAGCCTGCTTTTAGGCTTTGAGACCAATGATGATGCGGCTGTCTATCAGCTGACTGACGAGTTGGCCGCGGTGTTCACCACGGATTTCTTTACCCCCATGGCCGATGACCCCTATACTTTTGGACGCATTGCCGCAGCCAATGCGCTGAGTGATATCTATGCAATGGGTGGTGAGCCTAAGATGGCCTTGAATCTGCTTGCGCTGGATCCTTGCGTGGGCATTGAGGTCGCAGATGAGATACTGCGCGGCGGCGCCGATGCCGTGCGTGAGGCCGGGGCGGTTATTGCAGGCGGGCACTCTATTGAAGACGCTGAGCCAAAGTATGGGCTGGCGGTGTTCGGCACGGTTCACCCGCAGCGTATCGTGAGAAACTCCGGAGCCCGGCCAGGCGACCTGCTCTATCTCACTAAACCACTCGGCACCGGCATCATGCACTCTGCCTTTCTGGCGGGGGAAGAAAGCACAGAAAGTATGCAGCCGGTTGTGAGCTCAATGAGCGAGCTCAACGCCGGTGCCTCTGAGGCTATGAAGGCCGCTGCGGTACACGCCGCAACCGATGTCACCGGCTATGGTCTGGCAGGTCATCTCCATGAGATGCTCATGGCCAGTACGTGCAGTGCCTCGATAACGGGGGACGAGCTGCCGCTCTTTTGTGGAGTAAAGGAGCATGCGGCTCATTTTGCGGCAACCGGCAAAGTGTCACGTATCATTGAGTTTGTAGAAGAGTATGTGCACAAAGGCTCATGGCTAGACGATGAGTTCAAGCTGTTAATGCGGGTGATCTGTGATCCTCAGACGAGCGGAGGGCTGCTCATTGCTCTTTGCGCTGAAAACCGCAGTATCTTTGAAGAGAGCTTCAAGGCTCACTATAACCGCAGCATTGCGCCCATCGGAGTAATAACCGAAGGTAGCCCCGGGCACATACACCTCTGCTGAAACAGAAAGACAGGGCCCGCCCCCTTTTGTCAGCAAACCAGCCCTGTCCCCTTGTCCCACCCTTTTCCCGTTTTGAGGTGCTCGTAGATTGATTCAACAGCGGCTCGTACCTTGGGGTGCAAGGGGGCAAAGAATTCTGTGTGGGAGGGTTGGATCCCGAGAAAGATCACTTCTTTGCAGGAGGCTTTCAATTCACTCAGTAAAAAGGTCAGGGGCAGTGAATGAGTGGTGATGAGAAAGTCGGTATAGACGTCCTTCTCGTCAACGATGCGAACCTCTCCCGGTTGAAGACCCATGTCCGCCGCATCAACGAGCAGCAGCAGGTTTGGACTCTTTCTGCGTATGACGGACAACTCGTCTTCGGGGGTCTGTCCGCCATCGATGACCTCCCAGGAAGGGATAGGCTCATCGGTCATCATCTTTGCGAGCAGAGGCCCGGCTGCATCATCACCGCGCAGCACGCTCCCTACCGTGAGAACGATCTTGTCGCTCACGCGTCCTGCACCCTGATCATCAGATACACGCTTGGTTGTGACGCAATGGTGTCAAGCGCAGCCAGGAGCGCTTTCAGCAGAGCAGGGGCCTCAAGTAAAGGAAGTTCTTTGAGCGCAGGAACGAGAGTGGCTAGATGCGACTTGTCTATCTGGATCTCTCCGTGGCGGATGACGCCCTCCAGCTTGTAGCGCGCAGCGCTCTCCTCGGGCAACGCTTCGATGAGACTAAGGTACGCACGGTAGGGGCATCGGAACTTTTCGCTGAAGCAATCGATGATGCCGGTGTGATGGCCAATCTGCAGGGAGTAATACAGAACATCGGCACTTTCATCCGGAATCTCGCGGTCATTGTCCACGAACTTGGAGCTGAGCTGATAGAAGACGACATCCTTTGTCATGCTAAAGCTCCTGGCTTGCCAGTTGGGTTTTGAGCTCAGCCTTCAACTCTCCCAGAACCTCTTTTTTACGGGGGTCGTCCTGAGCAGCTATAAGGGCATCGATGCCAGCAAAGACATCGGTACCACCCAGGGCAAGGGCCGTCATGAATTCATCAGAGAGGTCTTTGCCACTGCGATAGCCAGAGAGCAGGCGAGCCTTGCGCTCAAGAGCAGTCCTTACTTTGTAGGGTATAGTTTCAAAACGTATCGGCACCTGCTCACCCGGCACCTCGGTGATCTCGGTATGCTTGAGCTTTTGGCCCAGCAGGCCAAGAGCCATGGCAAAGCCATAGATGGTCTGCGGGGGAGAGGGAGGGCAGCCGGGTATATACACGTCCACGTCAAACAGATTATCGGTTCCTCCCCAGACGCAGTAATTATCGTGGAAGATGCCACCGGTGCAGCCACACGAGCCATAGGACACCACAATCTTGGGGTCAGGTGCCCCCTGATAGGCGCGAATAGCCGGCAGGCGCATCAGGCGCGTCATAGACCCCGTGTAAACCATGATGTCGGCGTGACGGGGGCTGGGAGTATTCTTGATACCAAAGCGTTCAGTGTCGTAAATTGGCGTAATGGTAGAGAAGATCTCGATCTCGCAACCGTTGCAGCCGCCGCAGTCAACACGATACAGATAGATGGACCGTTTGATGTCATTAAGCAGTGCCGCCTTTGCCTTGACGATGCTTTCGTCAAGGGTGATCTTATCGAGTTTGTGCTGGAGCTGGCCGGAAACTTCGCGATCAATTAGCATAGCAGCTCACCTGCCCTTCTCGACTGCTCCCAGTAGCGATGGGCATCCTGTTTTTGTTTGCAGCTCATGCAAAGGTTGATTGAGTCGAGTGCCAGGCTCACATCGTCGTTTAAAGTGTTTGACTGAGCAAGCACCCTCTTAGCGTAATCAACCGCTTTGGTGGGGGCAAAGAACTCCCCGCACTCAGAGCAGCGCTGGAGTGAATAGGTGCAGATCTCTTCGAGATCCTCCTTTTTCATCACCGCCAGTTCAAACTCAGGGCTCAGCCTGATGGCATCAACCGGGCACACTTCTTCACATCTGCCACAGAACACGCAGCGGCCATAATTGATAGACCAACTCTTGGTTCCTGCAGTAAGATCGAGGGAGGTTTGTATGGCATTAGGAGGGCAGGCATTGGCACAGGCAGAGCAGGCAAAACACTTGACTGAATCGTGCTCGGGCTTACCTCTGGCATCCCTGGGGCGTTCAATAGGGGCAAAAGGGTATTTTACGGTGGCGTCGCCAACGCGCAAGACCTCTTTTATCGTCTTTAGCACAGTGCTCCCTTTCTCAGTGTTCCAGCGGCGAGTGTCGGCGGTCAAGACAGTAGTCCTCTAACTGCTGCCTGGTGAGCACCTGCTGGTTGCGTTTATTCACATCAATGATGGCAACACGCTCAGTGCAGGAATAGCACGGATCGATACTGCCCACAATGAGGGCGGCATCGGCTACCGTATTGCCTCTGAACATATAGCGGAGTGGTGGCCAGTTGCTATACGTGGAGGCCTTAGCACGCCAGCGATAGACTTTTTGATTGTCGCCGATCATTGCCCAGTGGAGGTCCTCGCCACGAGGAGCCTCGGTTTGGGAGACCGCGTAGCGATGAGGCTCTACTGCCCAGACGTCGTTGAGGATATTACCGCCGGGAGCATTCTCAAGCAGTTCAGAGATAATGGAGAGGCTGTCCATGAATTCTTCTACGCGCACGAGCGTTCTGCCCTTAACGTCGCAACTATCCTGGGTGATAGGACGCCGATCCAGAGTCTTGTAGGCATCGTAGGGATGGCACCACCGGGCGTCGCGTGCATAGCCGCTGCCTCGCACCGTGGGCCCCACAGGGCTGTAATCGCGCGCAACCTTTCGGTCGAGCACGCCAATGCCGGCGGTTCGCTTGATAAAGTTGGGGGTCGACAGGAGTGCTTCTATCAGACGGCCCACGTCCTCGCGCAATTCCGCCAGATATTTGAGTGTGGAGAGTTTTTGGTCTGCGAGGATATCGCGACGAACGCCGCCAATGAGATTCAGACCATAGGTCTTGCGGGCACCGGTGAGCATTTCTGCAAGGTCCATGGACTTCTCGCGCACACGAAACAGGTGGTGGAATCCGGTATCAAAACCGCTGAAATGACAAACCAGACCAAGATTGAGCAGATGGG
>JAISPK010000066.1 GCA_031274985.1 Coriobacteriales bacterium
CGTCACCCTGAGCTTAGCAGCGGTGGTGTAGGGGATTACGCCACCAAGCTCAAAGTGAGGGGGATAAAATGGGTTGTCAAGTTTCAAAAAGTGCTGTTCTATCAAAAATTTTCTCCCACCTTCACCCTGAGCTTAGCAGCGGTGGTGTAGGGGATTGCGCCACCAAGCTCAAAGTGAGGGGGATAAAATGAGTTGTCAAGTTACCAGACCGGCTCCTTTGGCATGGCTTCCGTGTCCGAGTTTTTTCTGCTCTTGAAGGCAACGGCAAAGTAGATGATGCCCGCAGCAAGGAAGAACCCGTTTAACAGGGACCACTTGTCAAAGAGCACCATTACCTTACTGGTGTCTTCAACCATCACAAAGAGGATGATCCCGGCAATTCCCAGAGCAATTGCTGCGCCCAGCCATGCAGCTGCAGAATGCGTCTGCCCGTGCACCTGCCCGTGCGCACCTTCTTCTGCGGGCTGTACCTTGATCTCGTTTTGCCTGCGCCTCTTTTGAAGCAGAGCGTGCAAGGCAGCAACACTCGCAAGGAGGATGCCCATGATGCTCAAGATCATGTTTGAAAGCGCCCAGGCCGGCTCTTCTGATGCGGCGAACAGAGGAGTTGCAGAGAGGTCATCCTGCCCTTCAGGAATACCTGGTTCGGCGGTCTGTTGCAGTCCAAAGGCTGGATTGATGTTGGTGTAAGCGATAAGCGGAATAAAACTGAGCAGCATCAGTACCACCAGGATCAACCTGACTATTTTGCCCTCTTTGGTTTTTGCAAAGTTCCGCTTCATTACTTCTACCCCTGCCTTATGAAAATTACTCACCAGGTAAATTAAGGTGAGTCTAGCCTACCAAGACAGTAGTGGCTGAGTCATCGTTCCATACCCACAAAAGCGCTCTAAACCTTTGTGGAATTCCACAAAGTTAAAGAGTGCAACTGCTCCCGCCCCCAGTAAACAGGCACTCTACAAGCGTTTTTGTCTCAAGGACTACCTCAAAAGCATATTTTAATCAGTCTGTGCTTTCCTTGAGCTTTTTTCTTCTCTTAATGAGTTTCCATAATTTTAACTGTATGAATAGGATATGTGCAACCATGGGATCATTTAAATCTACACAAAGAAACTCTTCTATCTTCTGCATGCGGTATCTGAGCGTGTTTTCGTGGACATACAGAGCCTCTGCCGCCTTCTTGTATCCCTGGCATTCCAGGAAGGTCTCCAGCGTTTTGATGCCGTCAAAAGAAAAGCTGGTTTTGTTGCCGTCAAGCAGCTGGATGTCGCTCAGATCAAACTGGTTAGGGTCTATCTTGCGCAACACGTTGTACACCGAAAGGTCAGAATAGAGAAAGCAGTGGCGCCCCTTCCAGATAGAGCGCCAGACCGAAAAGGTGTCCTTGGCTTCACTAAGGCTCAGTGCAACGTCCTCAAGATCCTCGTAGAACCTGCCCATAGTCACGTAACCTTTTTCGGCGTCCTGCATGCGGTATTCCAGCTCTTCTACCAGCCTGTGTTGCCAGGTGATCAGGGTCTCGTGATCGTCTTTGAGATACAGCTCCAGCAAAATAACCGCTTCTTGCTTGGCAGTGTCCTCCACAATGTGGGTGATGGTTTTTCCGGCGCCGCTAAAACGCGGACTCTTGAGGATATCGTCGAGCTGTTGGTACACCGAGAAAGCATCGCCTGAGCGAATCATCACCACGCTGGTATAAATGGTCTCCTGGGTGTCCCGGTATTCCCTGAACCCTTCTGCTGCTTCTTGTGTCAGGTGCCCGGTAATCAAGCTCTGAATGAACTTTCGATAGGCCTCAGTTAAATCGTCAGTCCGGGAGTCCTTGCGCTCATCAAAGGTGCTCAACAGTTGAAACAGCTTGTTGATCCCCTTGATAAAACTGCTGCTCTGCGACATGACGGTAATGTAGCCCTTTTGGCCTTTTTTTGAAAAGGGAATCGGGCAAACCGTCAGGTGATAGATGCCGCTGGTGAGTGTTTCTGTTTCCATGTTCTCGGGAAACAGCGGAGAGTTTTTGATTGTTTCTGCCATGAGTTCTATCTCGGGATGCCCGTTGTCCATGAGCATCTTTCTGCTCTCGTCAATCACTAAAAGCGGCACGTTGAACAGTTCGGTCAGTTTTTCTAAGAGTGGTCGGGAGCCCCAGCGCGCGGCACGATAAACCTGCCTGATAACGTCTGTCTCCAGGGGAGTAATGCCTTTTTCCGGCACGCCATGGTGCAGCCGGTAGAATCGGGAGATAACGTCAGACCAAACCAGTTGATAGGGAATCTCCAGAACCGGAAACTGGTTTTTGTTGGCAATGCGGACAATGCTCTCCGGCACCTTGCTGAGAAATCGTTCCTTCTTAATGCCCAGCCCGCTGGCTCCGGCCTTGATCAGGTTGTCGAGGAAGAGCTCCAGGAGTCGGACGTCTTCGCCAAACATATAGCCAGAAGTGAGAATCAGCTCCCCGCCTTTGAGCCATTTGTAGCTGTCCGGCGCGTCCAGGACAGAGACCGCTGTGACTTCCCGCGCTGCCCCCTCCTTGCCTGCGATTATCTTCATCCCTTTGAGGCTGGGTGTTTTTATCAGCATTTCGATAGTAATCATCAGGGTGCACCTCATTTCGAAAAACGCACGAGCCTTCTACGCCGTAAACGGCGCACAATTATCGTTTTTGTATTTCTGGTGAATCATTCCGCCCCCCAAATCAAATTTGAGGCTTATGACACGCATGGGACACAAGATAATTATGCCTCGCGCCCGTGAAAAAGTAAATCAAATCATTGCATTTTGTCGCATATTTTGTCGCGCGTTTAGTCGCACGTTCGGTCGCGCGTTCGGTCGCACGTTCAGCCGCTCACATACTGTGGGCAGCGAAGAACTCCCTCATCATGGCAAGCAGAAGATAGCGGCCCTTGGAGGTGAGGGTGATGCGCACATCGTCATCAACAGCAAAAGCATTGGCGGCTTTGAAAAAAGCGTACTCGGCCGGAAGCCCGGCGGCAACGCTCACATCAAAGTCTTCTCGCCACTTTGCTTTATCAAGCTCGAGGCCAAAGAGCTGCATCATCAACCGGTAGTGCATTTTATCGGTTTTGTTGAACTGGCTTTTTTGATTAACGCTCATGTGGCCGGCTTCGATTTGGCGAATGTATTCGTCCACACTAAAGGTGTTGGTGTAGAGATCGCCGTCCAAATACGAAAACCCGCCGATTCCTATTGCGGGAAACTCTTCGTAGTCTATGAGGTACTCATCAATCAACGTTGCGTCCAGCGCGTTAAAGGTCCAGACACTCCCCAGGGTAAACGGCGCCTCCTCCTGGTAGGTGTTGAGCTCAAAGATGTCCTCAGCGTCCTCTGGGCTCTCCGGACTCTCTGTGTTGTTTTTGAGAGGAGAACCGAGTTTAGAGGTGAGCGTCTTGCAGATGAGGTCGTAGAAGTGGGCCTCTTTGCTGTGATCGATTTTGCCCAGCGTGGCGGCCACCGACTCTTCTGCCGCCGGCGAGGTCATAAACGGATAGAACGTGGTTTGCGTCACGCCGCTTTCGAGGATGCAGGCCAGGTCGCGAATCAAGCTGTCTTCGGTTTGGGCAGGATAGTTAAAGATCATGTCTGCGTTGAGGCTTTCAAAGCGGCCACGACAAGCTACCAGCCGTTCCAGGGTCTCCATGCCGCTACAGGAGGGCTCATTGCGCTGCAGGCTCCTGAGAAGGTTGTCGTCAAAACTCTGCACGCCTACACTGAGTCGCTGGACCCTTCCGTCCAACACGTCCAAAACGGCAGGAGTGAGGTGATTCGGATCAATCTCGCACGAAACCTCGCACAGATCAAACAGTTCTCTTGCTCTGTCTATAGTCTGAGCGAGTTCATCTATCAAAATGGCAGGTGTGCCTCCGCTGATGTATAAACACTCGATGTGGTAACCGAGATCTGCCACCATTTGCATTTCTTTTCGCAGGGCAGCGTAGTAGGCAGGGGCCTGCGCCTCGTCGTAAGAGCAAGGCTTAGCCGAGTAGTAGTGGCGAAGGCGCTCGCTGAAGGGGACATGAGCATAAAGCATACAGGGCTGCTCGGGGTCTTTGGCAGCAGGCAGGCTCTCGAGAGCGACGCTTGCCGGCTTAGCGTCCTGTTGGTTGGCATTGAGGGCACGTATAACGCTTGTCTGTAGCCGTTCACTGAGCATGCTATTCAACCTTTTTCTTTTTGAGGCGCGTTTTTATGGCGCCGATCAGCACGGGCAAAAAGCTGATGACCACTATGGCAAGGATAACAAATTCAAAGTTGTCCTGCACCAGGGGGATGCCACCAAAGAAATAGCCGAGCAGCGTAAAAATCGTTACCCAGAGCGCTCCGCCGATTGCGTTGAACAGCGTAAAGCGGGCAAAGTGCATGTTGCCCACTCCGGCCAGGAAGGGCGCAAAGGTTCTAATGATGGGAAAGAAGCGCGTCACCACGATGGCAAACAAACCATATTTGTCAAAGAAAGCCTGTGTTTCTTTGATGCGCTGGGGGGTGAGGGATTTAACGCGCCCCGAATCGATGATGGCCTGTCCTATCTTGCGGCCGATCCAATAGTTGGAGGTGTTGCCCAATACGGCTGCAAGAATGAGCAGGGTGAGTACTGCGGCAAGGTTGAGCCCGCCGCCGTCGGCAGCGAAGACCCCCGCAGTAAAGAGCAGCGAGTCACCGGGGAGAAAGGGCATGATAACCAGCCCGGTTTCTACAAAGATGATGATCCAGAGCGGCGCATAAACCCAGATGGGGCCGAGCGTATTGATCCAGTCTGCGATGAACCCTCGTGGGTCTCGCAGCAAGTCAATAAAAAACTGGATTATTTCCATGGTGTCCTTACCAGCTGGAGGCGATGGATCTTTCTCTCTGTCATCCTGGCCTCCCCCTCTGTCGTTCCCGCGAAGGCGGGAACCCATACTCTGTCATCCTGAGCGCTCTCTCTGTCATCCTGAGCGCAGCGAAGGATCTTTCTCAGGCCAACTCTTTTACTTCTTAGATGGCTTGGACGCTCAACAGAGACCCCTTATGGCTGCTTCCGTCAAGATCTGACCAGGTTCGGAGTGTGTTGCCGCCCAAGCCGTGAAAAATCCTACCATATCAGAGCATCGGAAGCCTAATTGAAGACGGTTTGTTATACTTATCCGTTGTTGAGCGGGCGTCGCCAAGTGGTAAGGCCCAAGCTTCCCAAGCTTGTATCCGCGGGTTCGAGTCCCGTCGCCCGCTCCATTCGTCTGTCACTCTGAGGAGCGCAGCGACGTGGCAATCTTAAAGATCCTTCGGCTTCGCCTCAGGATGACAGGGGGAAGGCTCAGGATGACAGGGGGAAGGCTCAGGATGACAAATCGTCCAGTTCCTTTCAGAGGGAGCTTTTTGCTTTGCTCTTTGTGTTCTGCCTGCTTTGCTCTGTGCTACCATGTTTCTATGAGCGCTCGATCAAACAACAGGAAAACGTCTTTTTTGCCGGGGATTTTGCTGCTTGCCCTCTTGGCATTGCTGGCACTTGTCTTTGCTTTTCTCGCGTGCTCTGACCAGTCGGCTGCCAGAAATTGTCCGGTTCCTCCCGATTTGCAGGCAAGCTTATCTGACACAGAAGCCCCTGATAACAATACGGCTGCCACTGCCATCAACATCGCTCTGGTTGGCGACGTAAACTTTACCGACGGCTGGGCTGTAGGAGTTGCTGACGCCAATGGCGGCCAGGTTGCCGCAGCCTTTGAGCCTGATCTCCTCGAGGCATTGACCTCAGCGGACGTCTTTTATGCAAACCACGAGTTCACGATGTCATCGCGTGGTGAGGAGCTTAACAAGTACTACACGTTTCGCGCTGATCCGGCCCGGGTTGCTTATTGGCAGCAGCTCGGTGTTGATCTTGTAGGGCTGGGCAACAATCACGCCTATGACTATGGCGAGGAAGCCTTCCTCGACATGCTGGATATTCTCGAAAACAAAGGAATCCCTTATGTGGGCGCCGGCAGAAATCTTGCTGAAGCCATGGCCCCTGTTTATTTTGACTTTAACGGCTACAAGGTGGCTTTTGTTGCCGCAGACCGGAGTCAGAAGGGCGACGAAGTGCGCGCTGCCGCGGCAGGAGAGAACACTCCCGGCGTGCTCTTCTGTTTTGACGATACGCTGTTTGTTCAAGCAGTTGCTACGGCAACGCAGAACGCAGACTTTGTGATTGCCATTCCCCATTGGGGCACCGAGAACACCACCGATCTTGAGCAGGAGCAGATAGATCTTGCGCATAAGCTCATCGACGCAGGAGCCGATGCCGTCGTTGGCTCACACCCCCACATTCTGCAGGGGATGGAGTATTACCGCGGCAAGCTCATAGCCTACTCGCTCGGAAACTTCTGGTTTAACGGAGCAACTACGCCAACACTCGTTCTCAGTCTTGAGATCAAAGAGGGCCTTGCGGCGTACAGAATAATTCCGGCGCTGCAAACGGAACAGCAGGTGATCACTTCGGGGGAGATATCCGCTGAGGTCATCCAGACCATGCGCCAGCTCTCACCGGGGCTTATAATCGCCGACGACGGGGGCGTCTCGATTTCCTAGCAGGCCAACGCCAGGATGCCGTCCATACTAAGCCGCTCACCAAAGTTGTGAGAGTACTTCGCGAACCTTGTCCTCGCTCCCCTGCTTGCTGATAGCAATGAGCGAATCGCCCGGGTAGAGCACGGTGTTGCCCTTGATGATGTGCAGATTATTGCCATCGCCAACTGCCACCAACAGACTTTCTTCCGGCAGGAGCTTTGCAATGTCAGCGACCCGCTTGCCTTCGGGTGCTTTGCTGGAAAGTTTGGCGGTGAGCGATATCTCCATCACCACAAGATCCCCGTGAGTCATGGAGAGCAGCGCGTGTACCGCCCCCTCGGTAACCTCCATCTCAATGAGGCGCGAGATGACCGTCGTAGACGAAACAGCCTCAATGCCCATGCTTCTGAAGATGCGGTTATTCTTTGGATTGGAAACGCGCGCTATGGTGCGCGGTACATTAAAAACCAGGGACGCGATTTCGCAGGAGACCAGATTGACGTCGTCAGCCCCGGTGGTGGCAACAAAAATGTCGGCATTCTCCAGGCCAGCGTCGCGCTGAAAATCGGAATCACAGCCGTCGCCATGAATGAGCAGCACCTGTTGGGGAATCCGATTGCTCAGCCTTTCGATCTTCTTTTTGTTGATCTCGATAACCGCCACTTGATGCCCCTTGGCGTGCATCGTATTGGCCAGTTCCTCGCATATCTTTCCCCCGCCGTTAATAACGATTCGCATAATATCTCCCACGCTGTGTGCCTACGAAATGTAGACCGAAAACTCCTCCAGCAGATCAGCTCTCACACATGCTATGACCGTATCACCCTCGTAGAGGATGCTCTCCCGTGTTGGGATAGAGCTAAAGTGGTCACTCTTTCGCTCAAAGGCTACGATTCTGATTTCGTTGTCTCTCTCCAGGTCGGCCACGCTGATGCTGTCGCCGTCAATCGAGGAGAGGTCCAGGGCAAAACGCATGATGTCGTTGTTGCCGAGCGCCTCAACGAACTTGCCCCGGGCCGCCATGACCTTGCTGTACATTTCTTCTGCCACCAACGTGGTGCCGCACACAAAGTCCAGGCCCAGCTGCAGGTAGGCGTTTGTTCTGTCAGGATTAAAGAGGCGCGTTAACACATAGGGAACCTCAAAGAGTTTGCGTCCAACCTCGGCAATCATCAGATTAGAATTGTCCTGGTCGGTAACGGCACAGAGTACATCGGCCTCTGCAACGCCTGCCTCAGTTAAGACGTCCTCGTCAAAACCCACCCCAACAAGCGTGCTGCCTTCAAAATTGGTGCCCAGGTTGTCAAACTTCTCTGCGTTGGAGTCAACCACGACAACATTGTTCTCTCCTTGAGAGAACAGATTTGCTAACTGCGAGCCAACCCTACCACAACCTACAACTATGATATTCAAGATAACCTACCTCAGTACTTGCGGCTTTCTCCGTTGTGTATTCACCCTAATACTACCATGACGCAGCGGCCACGAGATTGGTAAGATTTTTGGATTTCTTTGGCCGACACAAAGAGAACGATTCCTCTATGCCGATTGGCATAAAAGAATCGTCCTGTTTTGTCTTGTGGCTCTTAGCCTTTTTTAATAAAAAGATTCAGCTTTCCCCCGCAAGTAGGGCAGGTGCCCTTAAGCATAGGACGACCGTTCTTGGTTACAACCTCAGTGACGTCCTGCATCTCTTTCTTGGTCTTGCACTTAACGCAATACGCTTCTGCCATAAAAACCTCCACATTATCGATGGTGCTTACCTGCAATAATACGCTCAGTAATTGCATTGAGCATGGGTAATGATACCACTACTTTAGTAAAAACTAGACAGATTTAATAACTTCTACCACTACATCGGTAACCGCCTGTAGGTTTTTTTCTTCAAGAATCTCCAGGCGATCGCTGCTCCAGCGCCATCCAACCGGCAGTTTGTCTTTGAGTCCCATTATGGAGATGGCCCTGAATCCTTTGGTCAGCGCTTCTGCCGCATCGGTGGTGTAACTCGTAAATCCGGCAGGCGCAATGCTCACGCCCACAGCATTTGCAGCGGACTTGATGAGGCCCTGGAGTCGATGGTCGGTGCCCTTGGGGAGCAGGCTGCCTTCTGCCATCGTGTAGAAGAGGTTGCCGGCGCCAACGCTGTCCAGGTTTATCACGAGGGCACTCTTGAGCTCGCGCTCGTATTCGGCCAGCAGTTTCTTTATGCCGGCATTCTTGCTCTCATGCGCGCCTACGGCCACGATCCAGACTTCTTTGTCAATCAGCTCGGAGCTAAAGGCATAGAGCGCGCGTTCGTTGTCCTGCGCCTCGCCACCAAAAGCGCCGCCCTTCCAGTCGTCATCGTCGTCTTCTGAGAAGTTCTCCCAGCCGCCGATCTCCGAGCCCTTTGAGCGCGCATCAAAGTCTTCTTCGACGCCCAGCCAGGAAGCAGCGGAGGTGTCGTGGGTCTCAACCTTACGAGCACCCGAAAGCCGGTCTCCCAGGCCGCCAAAGAACGATTTTGAGCGACTTTTTGGAATATCCATGATGCGGGGCTCCTGGCTTCGAGAGCCTTCACGGGAGTTCCATGCAGCAGACTCGTCGGCGTCGTCCAGATAGATGTCGCCTTCGTCCTCATGGTATTGCAGCAGCTCTTCTCCCACCGGTTTCATGATACCGGTGGCACCCAGGGGGGCAAAGGATCCGGTGTTGGACACCATCTTTGTTCCCTCTGCCTGCTCGTCCGGGTTAAAGAGCATCTGTTGGTCGAGAGCCGCCTGTTGCGTGGGAATCGAGCCCGAGCCGCCAAGCTGCAGGGTGGGAAGATTGCGCAGGTTGTCATTGGTAGGCATTACGGGTGTTGGGGTTGCCATCGCTTGCTCCAACGTAGAAGCGCTGCTGGGCAGGCGGGTCTTAAGCGTTGGGGTTACCAGAGGGTCTGATGAGAGGCGATCGATTCCCGAGAAATCTGCATTAAGGGTCGTGGGAGGCTCAATCAGGGGGGATTTTTCTCTGAGCGGCTCTCTTGGTGCAGCGTCTGCAAAGGCTGCTTCCTCAAAAGCAACCTCACTCGAAGCGACCCCCGCCGAGGCGACCTCTGCCGCGGCAGGTTCAACCAAGGCAATTAACTGTTGCTCAAACTCCGGAGAGAGCGCGAGCTCTTCTTGTGCAAGCGCAGCGTTTTGGCTGGCCTCAGCCTCGGTTTTGAGACCGGAGAGCGGCCCGCGCTTTGCTCCTGACATCATGGGTGGCTTGTGTGCCGCTCGGGGCTGTGACTCAGCTGTTTGTTGCGCAGGATCCTCGGCATAGCGAGAGCGTGTGACCGTCGTCTCCTTGTCTGCCGCGGTTTTTTCCATCTCTTTATTTGCTGCTTCTCTGGCTTCTACAAACCAAGCCGGCAGGCCGTCTTTGGTTCTGCCGCTGGCCTCCAGTGAAGCCTCACCGGCTTGCTCCTGAAGCGAGCGCTCTTGCTCTTCGCGCTCGGCCAGTGTTTCTCTGACTCGTATGGCGGGGTTGGTGGTTGCGCCTCGTTCGATTCTTGAGCGCGTTGGAACATAGGCTCCCGGCCTACCCTCGCCCTGAACTTGCTCGCGACTGGCGGGAGCACCGAAGACGGAATCCTGGCCGGATACGCCTCTCGCTGCATTGGTAACCTCTGCTCCCAGATCTGCTGTTCCTGCGCTGGACATTCTCTCCTCGCGCACAAGCACATCGCCCCGGTCTTCAGCTGCGTCGGCTCTTTGCTGCGGTTGCTCTCCTCTGGTCGTGGGGGCGCCGCTGCGTATCCTTGTTTTTACCGAGGGGCCGTCATAGTCTTCGTGATCGTATTCAAAGTCTGCGGATTGTTCAGGAACCTCGCTTTGAGGCGCTGGCTTAATGCCCAGCAGATCTTTTGCTTTGGTAAAGAGCAATCCTCCGGGGCCACTCGCCCCTCTTTGCGCGCCTTCTCTCGCCTTGGTGCGAGAAGGCGCTTCACTGCGTGTAGAAGCTCCCGCCTCGCGCCTTGTTCGGCTTACGCCGGAGGCTTGATCGCTTTTTCTCCCACCCATCAAGGTCTCTGCAACACCCATGAGTGCGGCAATGCCCGAAGCATTGCTGTTGGCGCCATGGCTGTACGGCATAAAGAGGTTAATGGCTTCAATCAGGGTTGCGATGAGCAAAACGATGCCGATTATCAAACCGATAATTGACAAAAGAAGGAGAACAATCTCGGGCAGCGGAAACAGGGAAAACAGGGTTATCAGCACCAATGCCACGAGACAAACGTAGAGGGCTTTGAGAATCAGCGGATAGTATGAGGCTATCGACGGGGCACCTTGCAGCTGCGTTTTGCCGGCGTCATAATGAGCCACCACAATGACCTTGCGGCGCGGGTCGGCTCCCTCAGGCACATAGCGAGCTATCACGTTTTGGCTCGAGCTGGTAGACAGGAGCGAGAAGAGTGGAGCAAAACTCGTGAGGTCCATAACCAATAAGACTACGGCAATTATTGCCAGAATAAAAGCAAGCGCCGTGAGTGTCGGCACGAGAAAAAGCAGTTCGGCAGCAATGACCCCCAACAAAAAATACAGCATTCTGAGCCAGCTGGTGTTGCGGGCAGCGGAAAAATCCTGAAGCCAGGTATCCAGACCCAGATTCTCCAGATTCTCTGCTATGAGCTCTGCGGATTCGTGCTCACCGTTTGACCCGCTTGGTCTCGGGCCAACCTTGGTGACCAGTTCATCAGCATAATGTACCAAACTCTGCATTTCGTACCTCCTTATAGACCGTTTAATCAGGCCGTTTTAAGTAAAGTGCGAGCGAAAACAGACTCTATTGTACCCCTGTTTGCGTCTCTATACCGGTGTACTCACGAATATTCCTGTCTGCGACAACAACCTTTGCCCGCGCCGAATCAAACTGCGTGCGCGCATCGGCAGTAACCGTATCGTAAGCCTTGGTAATTATCGTGAGCGGCTCAGGGGGTAGTTGTGTGGCTGCCTCAACAACGGCTGCATCCTTAAGGAGGAACTCCGCGTTTTTAACGTTGACCGTATCAAGGTCTCCGTCGAGGAGGGCCTGGTCGGCTTCGATAGCCAACTGAATCGACTCGATCTTCAGGGTAAGATAGTTGGCAAACAGGCTATAGTCCGCCTCTTTAAAGGTGTCCTGCGCTTGCGCAAGCACTTCAGCGGCACCGGTAAGACTGGTGAGAATGGCGTTGTTTCTGGTAATTGCCTCTTGCAGCTCTCCGTAGCCGCCGGTATTGGAGAGTTCGGCAATGGCTCTGAGCTCACTGTCGGCATAGATGATGGCTTCCCAGGCTTTTCCAAATAATATGGTCGAATTCATGGCCTCCAGGTCTTTGGAAACGATGAGTTCGCTGCTGGCAAGCATGTCCTTTCGATAGACGGCAGCGTCAATGACGTGCTGGGCAAGCACTTTGTCATCATCCGCAGCAAACAGATCTATGGCCCTGCGCGCCTCGTCCTCGGCACTACTTAAGGTCTCAAGCGTCTTTGGCACGCGATTCAGGAGCACCTTTCGCTCAGAAAGATTGTTCTCCTTTACCTCGGTTGCTGTGGCAACATCGAGGGCAACAACAACCTGGTCGCTTTCCTGGATCAAAGAGATAGCTTCGTCCAACAGCACATACCCGTTAGCGCGATTTGCTTCTCGCTCGAGCGCCTGGGCGGTAAGAATATAGTACGCCGCTGCTCCGCCCGCAAGAATCGCTGCCAAAATGATGGCAATGATCAAAGGCCAGCGACGTTTTCGGGGCTTAAGGGGAGGAGCTGCATCTCCGGGAGCCGGAGAGTCGGCCAGGAGCGCTTCGCCTGTTTCTACGGCGAGGGTTGCCTGCTGAAAAAGAACAGCCGGGGAGTCGGTGATAACTGTTTCATTGTCTTCCGGGGCAGAAAGTACCAACTCACCAGCCTGCTCAAGAGCAGTAGTTTCTCCGGGCAGAGAAGCAAGCAGCTCGCTCTCAGGTTGCTCTGAATGAGCGCGCAAGTGCTTTGGTATGTACCCGCTCATGCCAGTTCGGCCTCAACAACACTCACCAAACTCAACGCAATGCGGTCTGCAATTTCTTTTTCTGCCGCCTCAACCATGACTCTGACCAGGGGCTCCGTGCCGGAAGCACGCAGCAAAACCCGTCCTCCCCCGCTTGCTTGCAGCGTTGTTTCGGCCTCCTGCACGGCTGAGGCAATCGTGGGGCTCTGATCCAGCTTGTGCTTATCTGCCACGTGTACGTTAATCAGGGTTTGCGGGTACTTTTTCATTGTTCTTGCTGCCAGCTCGTCGAGGGATATGCCACTGCGCTTGAGTGCGGCAAGGAGCATGAGGGCGGTTATCAGCCCGTCGCCCGTAGAGTTGTGGTCGAGGAAGATCGTGTGGCCGCTCTGCTCGCCGCCAATGACGTAGCCTCCCTCAAGCATTGCTGCTAAAACGTTTGAGTCTCCCACCGCTGTTTGCAAAACCTGCAACCCGGCGTCTTCCATGGCTTTGGTAAAGCCCAGGTTGCACATGACCGTGCTTACCACCGTGTTACCCGGTAAGCCGCGGGTGGCTTTACGGTCCAGCGCGCAGATAGCCTCGATAAAATCTCCGTCGATCTCTGCCCCCGTGGCGCTCACGGCAATGACGCGGTCTGCGTCGCCGTCATGAGCAATACCCACATCGGCCTTGCTGCTTTTTACCAGCTCGATGAGCTGCCCCAGATCCGAAGATCCGGAATTAACGTTGATAATCGCACCGTCTCCGCCGTTGTTGATGACAACGACCTCGGCTCCCAGACGGCGGAAAGCCTCCGGGGCAACGTAATACGAAGCGCCGTTGCCGCAATCGACGGCAATCTTGAGTTCTTTGAGCGAGATGTTCTCATCGGTGAGAATGTCTGTAGCGTGGGAGATATAGCGCTCAAGGGCATCCTCGATAACCACAACCGCGCCCACGCCGGTGCCAACGGGGAGGGTTTCAGGCTCCCTTCCGGCTTCTTCTTCCAGAGGCTCCCGGCCATTTACTCTGCGCATGCCTGCTTCAAGCTGGTCTTCCAGCTCGGGAGAGATCTTGTAGCCGGCGGCGTCAAAGAATTTTATGCCGTTGTACTCCGGGGGGTTGTGCGAGGCAGATATCACAATACCGCCTGCTGCCTTCATCTCCCTGGTGAGAAGGGCCACCGCAGGGGTGGGAATGACGCCCGCCAGGAGAGCCTTGCCTCCTCGCGAGGTAATACCGGCTACGAGAGCCGCTTCGAGCATGTTTCCACTGATGCGCGTGTCTCGTCCGATGACCAGTGTGTTTCCGAGTTGCTCTACTGCCGAGGCGCCCAGACCAAAAGCCATTTCACAGGTCAGTTCCTGGTTTGCGACACCGCGTACCCCGTCAGTTCCAAAGAGTCTTTTTTTAGTTTTCATGCTCAGTATTTTACCATCACAACAATAATCGTGGAGAAAAATCTCTTTCGGGGCAAAAACGGGCTTCCTGATTTTTAGTCTGACGCTCAATGATGATTATCCGTGGGCCTCAAAGAGCAGGATTGGTAGCACGGTTCGCAGCGGACAACCGGGCGCGTTTTGCCTCAAAACGCTTGGGCAACAAACCATAAGGTTGCTTAACTTGATATCCTTGAGGGCTTGACTATTTTATGAATGCTGACATAATGAATGTGCACAAAAATATATACGGGGACTAGTGGAATTGGGAAACAAAAGGGACCACTTTTTTCATAAAGATATCGGTCGTGTTACGTTTTATTTTTGTTGTGATTTTTTGCCATATCTCGGGTACGTTGATTGAAGCTAATATAGATGGCCCCCCCTCCATCGAGCCTCTCATCATCTACACCCTCTCAGAGGAGGGGAGGCTTTTGCAAACCACCCCCAAGTTGCAAAGGCCTCCCTTTCACGTTGTCGTGGCAGACTCCGCTCAGCTCTCTGCGGCAGACTCCCTGCACGCAACACGGTTTATAATGATGCGATGAACTCTGATTACACAGCATATGAAGGCATGACGCAGGGAGAACAAGCTGCTCTCCTCAACAAGGTAGGGGCAAACTTTTGTGACCTTGGTCTCAGCGACCTCGGCAACCCTTCGGTTCTTATGGTGAGCGGTGGTTCTGATTCGGTTGCGCTTTTACTCATGACCCTTGTGCTCAGTCGTAACGCGCAAGGCAGCACAAAAGACCTGCTCGTTTTGCACGTCAATCATCAACTGCGTGGCGCAGAAGCAGAGGCGGACGAGGACTTTGTCGTCAAACTCTGTAAAAAACTAAACGTTGCCTGTAAGGTCGAGCACGCTTCGGTAGCTGACTTCGCCAAAGAGACAGGCGCGAGTATCGAGCAGGCAGGACGAACTCTGCGCTATGAACTCGCTGAGAAGGCACTCCTGGGGCTAGGGGACGGGGTTGCTGACAAAAGGGGACCTTTGCCTGTCAGGGGGACAGAGAATTTGCCTGTCAGGGGGACGGAGAATTTGCCTGTCAGGGGGACGGAGAATTTGCCTGTCAGGGGGACGGAGAATTTGCCTGTCAGGGGGACGGAGAATTTGCCTGTCAGGGG
>JAISPK010000039.1 GCA_031274985.1 Coriobacteriales bacterium
AAGAGTATGGGTTCCCGCCTTCGCGGGAACGACAGGCACTTTGTCATTCTGAGGGCGCAAGCCCGAAGAATCTTTTGTGCGATGATAGAGTATGGGTTCCCGCCTTCGCGGGAACGACAGAGGGTTATGCGGGAACGACAGAGATGATGACAGAAGGACAGGCATGTACGAAAAACTAAAACAGATAATCGAGGCATATCAGGAGCTGGAAGCCCGGCTGGGCAGCCCTGAGGTGCTGGCCGATCAAAAAGAGTACACACGGCTCGCCAAAGAGCACTCATCACAGGGTGACCTGGTCAAGGCTGCGCGTGCTTATATCAGCGCTGCTGACAATATCACGAGCGCCAAGGAAATGCTCAGAGAAGAGAGTGACGCTGCTCTCAAGGAGTTGGCCACGCTCGAGATCGATGAGAACACCGAGGAGTTGGAACGCCTGGAGCACGAGCTCAAGATCATGCTGATTCCCGGGGATCCCAACGACGATAAGGACATCATCGTAGAGATCCGTGCAGGCGCCGGAGGCGACGAAGCAGCTATCTTTGCCGGCGACCTCTATCGTATGTACATGAGGTATGCCGATCAAAAGGGCTGGCAGCTGGAGCAGCTCTCGGCTAATCCTTCAGAGAGCGGTGGCTTTTCGCAGATTGACTTTAAGGTCACCGGCAACAAGGTGTATTCGGTGATGAAGTATGAGAGCGGCGTGCATCGCGTACAGCGGGTTCCCGAGACCGAGAGTCAGGGGCGTGTCCACACCTCAACGGCAACGGTAGCCGTACTACCGGAGGTTGACGAGGTAGAAGTGGAAATCAACCCCAACGAACTGCGCATAGACGTCTATCGGTCCAGTGGCCCGGGCGGCCAGAGTGTCAACACAACCGACTCGGCCGTGCGCATCACCCACCTGCCAACCGGACTCGTGGTGCAGAGCCAGGATCAAAAGTCGCAGATCAAGAACCGCGAGGCCGCTTTACAGGTGCTCAGAGCACGTCTCTACGACAAAATGCTGTCGGAGCAACAGGCTGAACTGGGCGCTCAACGTCGTATGCAGGTTGGTTCCGGTGACCGCGCAGAAAAGGTCCGCACCTATAACAGTCAGCAAGACAGGGTCACCGACCATCGCATTGGTTACAACGGAACCTATAACAGCCTGCTGCTTGGCAAGGCGGGCGCAGGACTCGAAGAGCTTACCACCGCTTTGATAACCGCGGACAGGGCCAAGAGACTAGAGGAAGCAATCTAGGGCCGTCGATTGAACAAGCAGTGGACAATTCTTGAAGCGCTCGATTGGACCGAGCAGCGTCTGGCACGCGAGCAAGAGGAGAATCCCCGTTTAGCAGCCCAGATGCTGGCCGCTTTTGCCACCGGTCTCACCCGCATTGAACTCTATACCAGCTTTGACAAACCGCTCAGTGACAATGAGCGCAGCAAGCTACGACAATCTATCCAACGCCGGCTTGAGGGCGAGCCCCTGCAGTACATAATCGGCAGCACCGGCTTCAGGCACCTCGAGCTCAAGGTGCGACCTCCCGTATTGATCCCCCGCCCCGAGACCGAATTGTTGGTGGAGCTGGTGCTTGAGCAAGCGGCTAACCGCGGGCAAAAGGAGCTGCATATCCTGGAGATTGGCACCGGCACGGGAGCGATTGCCCTGGCTCTGCTCACCGAGTTGCCGGCGTGCCAGGTGATTGCAACGGATATAGACGGCTCAGCTATCGCTCTAGCCAAAGAAAACGCTGCTGCATGCGATTTTGATGAGCAACGGCTTGAGCTGCGCATTGATGACCTGGCAAGCTCACTGCTCGCTCGGGAGAACTATCACCACTCCTTTGACGCAGTGGTTTCTAATCCGCCCTATATCCCTACCGCCGAGTACGAACAACTGCCCGATGAGATCAGGCACTTTGAAAGCAGAGGAGCGCTTGACGGGGGAGAAGACGGACTCGCTGTTTTTAGAGAGCTCGCCAAACAGGCAGCGACCCTGCTCAAAGGTGGCGGCCTGCTGGCCATGGAGCTGCATGAGCAGATGCTTGAGGAGGCCGCAGCCTCGCTGCAATGCCTGCCCTTTTTTGGGGTGCAGATTCACCCCGATCTTACCGCACGCCCCCGTTTTCTCACCGCGCTCAGGGGTGAAGTGTGAACAACGCATCGGAGACACCCGTCCTCGTCAGCGTTGCGGATGCGCTCGAGACACCGCTCATACAAAGCGCTGCTGAGAAGCTGCTTGCTCAGGATATCCTCGTCATTCCCACTGACACGGTCTACGGCATTGCCCAGATCGTCTCTCCTGCCACCAGCCCGGCAGGGTTAATGCAAATCAAACAGCGACCGCAAGAGAAGAACATCCCCCTGCTGGTATCGAGCATTCAGGACCTGGAGCGCTACGGCAGCAACCTGCCGGACTATGCAAAAGAATTGGCAGCCAGACACTGGCCGGGCGCACTGACCCTGGTGGTGCGTGCCTCGCAGGAGATACCGCACTCGTTTGTTGGAGAAGATGGCAGCGTTGCCCTCCGGATGCCGGCCCATCCCGTGACCCTGGCGCTCCTGAAAGCAATAAAGGCCCCTCTGGCTTGCAGCAGCGCTAACCTCTCCGGCAAGGCTCCGGCTACAGCCCTCAGTGAGCTCGACCCGCTCATTGCGCATCGCGTTGCGCTTATCATCGACGGGGGCAGTCTTTCGGGTGGTGTGGCCTCAACCGTGGTATCCTGTTTAGGAGATGAGCCCTTGGTGCTCAGACCCGGACCGGTTGCGCTTTGAAGGGAAAGGAACAGACATGAACATAGCAATTGCCGCTGACCATGGTGGTTTCAGTCTCATGCAGGAGCTCCTTGTATTCCTTGCTGAGCTGGGACACGACCTTCAGAACCTGGGTCCTGATAGCGCGGATTCGGTCGACTATCCTGATTATGCCAAAAAAGTCGCCTTAGCCGTTGCAGAGGGCAGGGCTGAGTGTGGAATACTGATCTGTGGCACGGGTATCGGTATGGCCATCGCGGCCAATAAGATCCCGGGTATCCGGGCCGCCACCGTGACATCTCCCGAGTTTGCTTCGCTGACCCGCGAACACAACAACACCAACGTGCTGGCGCTCTCCGGCAGGTTTGTTGATGTGGAGACCAACAAGAGCATTGTCAGGATCTTTTTAGAAACCGATTTTGAAGGCGGACGTCACCAACGTCGCGTCGATAAGATAAGTGATCTGGAAAACCGGTAGGCAAAGGCCCCCGGCACTTAGTGACTCTTGCGGTAAGCCTCGCAGACCTCCCGGGCGTCTCCCACCATTTGCGTAACACCCTTTTCAATCCAGATGGCGTTAGTGCAGAGTCGTTCGACCTGGGTAATGGTATGCGAGACAAAGAGCACCGTGGTATTATGCTCTTCAATCAAGCTCTTAATTCGCGCCTCACACTTTTCCTGGAAGAATATATCGCCGACGCTGAGGGTCTCATCGACGATAAGGATGTCCGGTACGATGACCGTTGCAATGGCAAAGGCAATGCGCGCTATCATGCCGGAGGAATAGTTTTTCATGGGCAGATCAAGAAAATCCCATAACTCGGCAAAGTCAACGATCTCCTTAAAATGTGAATCCAGATAACTGCGGCTATAGCCGAGCAGCGAGCCATTGAGATAGATATTCTCCCGCGCGGTGAGCTCCCTATCAAAACCGGCACCCAGCTCTATCAAGGGCGCTATGCTTCCGTTGACTTCGCAGGTGCCCGTTGTGGGGTCAAGCACTCCGGCAATGATCTTGAGCATGGTAGACTTACCGGATCCGTTGGTGCCTACCAGGCCAAAGACGTCCCCGTGCTTCACTTCAAAAGAAATACCCTTGAGCGCCAGGAACTCCTTAAAGAACAGTTCACGTTTTATCAGCTTGAGAAAGTATTCCTTGAGCGAGTTAAGCTGCTCATTTGCCATGTTAAAGGTCATGGTGACGTCAGAGATCTTGAGAGCGTAGTCTCCCACGGGTTCGGGGTTATAGAGGTATTTTCCGGTAGGGAGGAGGGCCATGATGTTCCTTGCTATACGTAGAGGATAAAACGAGATTGTAGTTTACGGAATACCAGAACACCAACAAGCAGGGTGGCAGCGCCCATGCCCAGACAGATGAGATTCGTCTCAAAGCTGGGCGTGGTTCCCCAGAGCACGATTTCGCGAAAATAATTGATGTACTGAAACATGGGGTTGAAGAGTATAGCCTGCTGCAGCCAGTCCGGCAGTATCTCTACCGGATAGAAGATCGCAGAGAGGTACATCCACGCCAGGCAAAACACGCCCCAGAGGTGAATGACGTCCCTAAAAAACACTGCCAGCGCCGAGAGCAGAAAGCCCAGGCCCGTGCAAAACAACAGCACATACACGATGAGCAGCGGCAAAAAGAGGATATTTACCGTGGGGGCAACCGGGAAGAAAGCCATCACCACTACTACTGCGATGAGCGAGATGGCAAAATTGATCACTTCAAAGAGGACCTTTTCCAGGGGAAAGATCATTTTATTGATGCGGATCTTCTTAATGAGGTCAGCCGAGCTGATGATTGCCAAAAGGCCGGTGCTGGTAGAGCTGGACATCAGCGAGAAGAGTATGTTGCCGAGTATCAGGTAGAGCGCAAAGTTCTCAACGTCAAAGCGAAAAACCGTTGAAAAAACAGCGGTGAGCACCAGCATCATCAAGAGGGGATTCAGCACGCTCCAGAGCACACCCAGTATGCTCCGACGATATTTTGTTTTGAAGTCTTTGGATACCAGAGAGGTGAGGACAAAGGCATCCCGCTTAAGAT
>JAISPK010000156.1 GCA_031274985.1 Coriobacteriales bacterium
AGAAATGAAAGATCGCTTGTTTACCAATAACCAAATCGTAGTGAGAGGGCTCTTCGCGAGCGCTCTGATTTTCGTATTTATTATTGGTATCCCGGTGATCGCTTAAAGTTCCCGAACTAGCTCTTAGACTTCGAAACTGCCGCGATCCACAGAGGACGCGGCAGTTTTTTTGTTGGCGCACTATTAGTCATGCTGCCTTACCGGGTAGCACGAACAAGGAGGAAATGATGGAAGAATTGCAGGAAGCTAAGGTCCAGGCTAAAGAGTGGGCCAACCCGACCCCCGCAGGGCTCGTTGCCCTTGCAGTGGCGTGCTTTGCGTTTTTTGCGCTGCTGAGCGGGAAGGTGGAAGCAACGGCCATGCCCCTGGTGGGTTGTTGGCTCATCGGCGGTTTTGTGGTCCAGCTCGTTGTAGCGCTCATGGATCTCAAAGGCGGAAACCATGCCGGAGGAAACACCTTTTTATTCTTCAGCGCCTTTTTCATGCTCGTAGGAGGCCTGGAGATGTTTCTCAAGTATAACGGCATCGCTGCGGGAACCCCGCTCGACACGCGCATCGATGGCTATGCCTGGCTCGTGCTCACCTTGGTCATCTATCTGTGGACGCCTGCCTTTTTCAAGACCTTTAACATCCTGTCGCTGATTGTTTTGGCCCTTGACGTTGCGTTGCCCTTTGTTGCGCTGGTAGACCTCAAGATACTGCCGGCAAACCTCACGGTAATTGCAGCGTATGCCTTGCTGACCGCCGGCGTGTTGGCAATCTATCTGAGCGCAGCAACCGTGGTCAATACCGCCTTTGGCAAAAAAGTGTACCCGGTGTTAGAGAAGCGATTTGGATCAAAGAAGCGTGCTGAATCGGAGAATCACGCAGAATCTAAACCGCTTCCAAACCAAATCTAAACTGATTCTAAACCGCCGTTTTAGTTTTGGGTTAGACGTGGTGGTGCTGCAGTTTAGATTTGCTGTTCATACTCTTTCTATAGGTTGATTGATTGGAGAGAGTATGAGCAAAGAAACAGTAGAAGCGGCCCCGACCTGCGTCTTAGACCCAACGCAAACAACGGAATCGGTGTGCGACCCTCCCATGACCAAGAGGGCAAGAGAAACGCCGGAGCAAAACCAAGGGGTAGAAAAGAAGGGTAGACCCCGTGCTTCCAGGAGCGCGGGGTCTTCTCGTAGCACAGCCGCCGGCAAGCGGAGCAGCACCGCCGGCAAAACAAGCGGCAAGAATAAAAGACTCGGCAAACTCGGCGAAGACATGGCCGGTATCTATCTCGAGGACAACGGCTTTGAGGTCATTGAGCGAAACTGGAGTTGTGCTTTTGGAGAAGCTGACATCATTGCCACAGAAGAGAGCACTCTGGTTTTTATTGAGGTAAAGACCCGCTCTGAGTCGTATCACGGTCTGCCCGAATATGCCGTAACCGCCGAGAGACGGGCGCGGTACGAAAAGATTGCGATTGCCTACCTTTCGGACAACCGACGGCCTTCAGGGAGGGTCAGGTTTGATGTTATCGCCATCAAGATGACCGGACCACAGCAATGCGTACTCCGGCATCACCGGGACGCCTTTGGTGCCGGCGAATAATGAGTGAGGCGCGCAGTAAACGGCTCGGGTATGCACAAACGGCCGCCCTCATAGGAGTTGAGGCAAAGCTGGTGACCGTTGAGGTGTCCTTTACGCAGGGGCTTCCCGGAATCAGCATCGTGGGCATGCCGGACGTTGCCGTTAGCGAGGCACGGCTCAGGGTCAGGGCGGCTCTGCGCGCAACGGGTTTTGAGGTGCCGCCCTTACATATCCTGGTAAACCTTGCTCCCTCTGACATTCCCAAAAGCGGTTCGGGCTTTGATCTGCCCATAGCCCTGGGCATCCTGCTTGCTACCGGACAAATCAGCGAGGAGGGTATAAAGGAGCGGCTTTGCGTGGGCGAGTTGTCTTTGGACGGCAGCGTGCGCCCGGTACGGGGAATGCTGGCCTACGAGCAGCTGGCACGTGAGCTCGATGTTGGCATGGTAAGCGCGGTGTCGGAGCAGGGCACGCTCTCAGACAGTCCTGATAGCCATTACTGTCTGGAAAGCTTGAGTGATTTGCGCTCAGGCAATTTTGTCGCACCATCGCCCCGAAGAAAAACTTTGGGCAGCACGAGTACTGACTACTGTGACCTTGCCGGTAACGAGCTGGCAAAGCGTGCGTTGACGGTTGCTGCAGCGGGCGGCCACGCTCTTATGATGATTGGTCCTCCCGGTTCCGGTAAGTCGATGATGGCCAGCAGACTACCCACTATTATGGCTCCCTTAACTAAAAGCGAGCTCCTTGAGGCCGCCTTGATTCACTCGGTTGCCGGGCTTTGCTACGACTCGATCCTCGAAGGACAGAAGCCCTTCAGAGCCCCGCATCACAGCGCAACCCGAGCGGGTCTTTTAGGTGGAGGCTCTCCGATTACTCCCGGCGAGGTCACCCTGGCGCACAACGGCATCCTCTTTCTTGACGAAATTGCAGAGTTTGGCAATGCGGTGCTGCAGCTGTTGCGCCAGCCAATCGAAACAGGGATTGTCTCTTTGGCACGAGCGAAGGGTACCACGGTACTGCCTGCAAACTTCATGTTAGTTGCAGCATCGAATCCCTGCCCCTGCGGCTACTTCGGCGATCCCGAGAGAAGCTGTTCTTGCTCTGATGCAGAGATTCGCCGGTATCAAGGTCGTATCGGAGGGCCGCTGCTCGATCGCGTTGACATGGTGTTGGATGTGTGGCGCTCAAAACCCGGAGAAGTCCTGGCAACGGGCAGCGGTAAAAGCTCGGCCGAAATGCGCTCGCAGGTGCTGGAGGCACAGGAGTACGCAGCCTGGCGCACAAAAGCGCAGGAAGAGGCCCCTGTCTCAACCGCATCACCACCAGCCGGTTCCCTTGAGCAGAGCACCACTCTGTTGGCCGGTGAGGGCCTTCGTCTACTTAACGCCTGTGATCTTGGCAGACAGCAACGACGTTGCCTGGAGGAGGCAGCAGAGCGACTCAAACTGAGCGGCCGCGGCATTATGAGGGCACTTTCTGTGGCTCGGACCCTCGCCGATATGGAGCACTCCAAGCAGGTGTTGTCCGAGCACATACTCGAGGCTCTGACCTTTAGGGCAGAGGGGAGATGTGGTCATGAGCATTCCTGAAAAATCGTCATCACACAGGCTCTTTGATGACTCGATGCCAGCGATTCAAGGGCAGTTGCTGCCGAGCCGCTCGGAACTGCTCCCGACGTCTCAGCGCTACCCCAAACGCTTGCTTGAGCTGCGTGATGCCCCCCAGAAGCTCTATGCACTCGGTGATGTTGAGCTTTTGAATCGCCCGGCACTGGCTATCGTCGGAGCTCGCAAGGCCACTACCTACGGACTGGAATGTGCCGAGCGATTTGCGCGCAAGGCAGCCCAATGGGGCGTGCTCGTAGTTTCCGGCGGTGCTATAGGCTGCGACATGGCAGCACACCGGGGGGCCTTGGATGCGGGAGCAAAGACCGTGGTGGTATTGGGCTCAGGCGCAGATGTGGTGTATCCGCTCCGTGCACGAGGACTCTTCAAGGAGATACTGAGAACCGGCGGTACCCTTCTTTCTGAGGCACCATGGGGCTCGCCACCCTTAGCCTGGGCATTCAGTAAACGTAATCGGATCATTGCTGCCCTTGCTGCGGCTACCCTGATTGTTGAGGCAGGCCTGCCCAGTGGTACCTTTCAGACGGCTGACCATACGTTGTCCCTGGGCAATGAGGTGCTGGTGGTTCCCGGGCCGATCTTCTCTGCCACCTGTAAAGGAACCAACCGGTTGTTGCTTCAGGGTGCCGTGCCCATCGTTGATGACGAAAGCTTCGAGGATACCCTCCTGAGTATCTTCGGCCCAGCGCAAACTCGAAGTTACCTCTCTGCCGGGGCTTTGGAACAGACGCAGCAGGAAGGTAAGACGGGCGATTTGCGCACACAGGAGATTTCTCCGCCTCTCGGTGAAAGCGGCCGGAACAGTGCGCAGAAGCATTCCTTGCCTCAGGTCGAAAGAGGACTTTCTCCCGAAGAGATCAGGCTCAGGCAGCTGACAGCACACATCTTAACCGACCTCAATGCAAGCCCCATGACTATTGACGCCCTGGCGCAGGCGCACAGAAGGGATGTTGTCGAAGTAGTCCGCGTTGTCACTACCCTTGAGATCCAAGGAGCGCTCGAACGTCTCAGAGACGGTCGTTATATAGCCAAACCGGGCAAACAATTATGAGCTGTTTGCTATGATAGGAGGATGACTGATCCAATACATAATACCGTGGTGATAATCGGCGGCGGCCTTGCCGGCAGTGAAGCAGCATGGCAGTTGGCCGAGCGTGGAGTGTCGGTGCGCTTATTTGAGATGCGCCCGCAGTGCAGCACGCCTGCTCACCAAACCGCTGAGCTCAGTGAGCTGGTTTGTTCTAACTCGCTCAAGAGCATGGCCTTGCCTGCAGCTGCGGCAACGCTGAAGCACGAGTTGGCCCGGATGGGTTCCTTCGTTTTGAACGTAGCATTGGACAACAGGGTGCCTGCCGGCATGGCGCTCGCCGTAAACCGTGACGCTTTTGCGGCGGACGTCAGCAAACGCATCGAGGCACATCCCCGCATTGAGGTGCTGCGACAAGAGGTAGTGAGCCTCACTGAGTTGATCGAGGATCAAGCGGTTGCCCAGATAATCATTGCTACCGGTCCTCTGACCTCGGATGCCCTGGGCAATAACCTTGCCCGGCTCCTCGGCAGTGACTACCTGGCCTTCTTTGATGCCGCGGCCCCCATCATCGAGGCAGAAAGCCTTGACCTCAAAAAACTGGTGCGCCAATCGCGCTTTGACAAGGGCGAGGGAGAATACCTCAACGCGCTGCTCAATAAGGAGCAGTACCTCGCCTTGATTGAGGCACTGGTACAGGCCCAGCGCGTGATACTGCGCGATTTTGAGAAGCGGGAGCTTTTCAGCGCCTGCATGCCGGTAGAGGAGGTAGCCAGGAGCGGGCCCGATGCGCTGCGCTATGGCGCGCTCAAACCCCTTGGCCTGGGCGACCCGGCAAGCGGGCAGCGTCCCTATGCTGCGATTCAGCTCAGGGCCGAGAATAAAGAAGAGAGCGCCTGGAATCTCGTGGGCTTTCAGACCAACCTTACCTTTGCCGCGCAACAAGAGGTCTTTTCTCTGATCCCCGGATTGGAGCAGGCCCACTTCGTTCGTTACGGCGTTATG
>JAISPK010000157.1 GCA_031274985.1 Coriobacteriales bacterium
CGTGGCTGACAAATGGGGACGTACGTAGGGTGTGTTTGGCGGGTCCCCAGCCACCATGCCAGACGGTACGTCCCCTTTTGTCAGCAAGTCCGCCTGCCCCTTTTTCAATTCCAACTTCAAGCTCAATCTCGCTGCCATCGGTAAGCCAGTGCCAGTCCAAGATGTCACGCAGAAACTCTCCGTCAACAGACAACACTCTCATACCGGGTTCGAGCCCTGCGCGGGCAGCCGGAGAGCCCGGCTCCACGGCAGCAATCAGGGCTCCGGCGTTCTCTGAGATGTTCTGCGGATAGCTCATAGTAATGAGAGTAACACATAAACATAAGCTCTCTGAGCAGCATATGAGATTGCGGTCAAGATGCACTGGACAACAGAACATTTGTTTGTGTATACTATACAGAACATTTGTTTGAAAGGGCGCGGTGTGGAACTCCTCGATAAGCTGACAATACTGGCTGATGCGGCCAAATACGACGTTGCCTGCACCAGCTGCGGAGTGACTCGCACCGCGGTTAAGGGACAACTGGGCAATACCATGAACGCCGGCATCTGCCACTCCTTCTCTGCCGACGGCAGGTGCATCACCTTGCTCAAGGTACTCTATTCCAACGTGTGCAGCTACAACTGCGCGTATTGCATCAATCGCCGTTCTAATGAGGTGCCCCGCACTACCTTCTCGCCTCGTGAACTGGCTGAACTGGTCATCGGTTTTTATCGACGCAATTACATCGAGGGGCTCTTTCTCTCTTCGGCAGTGCTGAAGAATCCTGACTACACCACGGAGCGTATGTGCGAGGCCTTGCAGCTCCTGCGCCAGACCTATGGTTTTCGCGGTTATATCCATGCAAAGGCCGTGCCGGGCACCTCACAAGACCTGTTGGTTCGCCTTGGCGTGCTGGCCGACCGGGTCAGCCTTAATATCGAGCTTCCCTCAGAGGAGAGTCTCCGGCTGTTAGCCCCCGAGAAAAGCAAGGAGAACACACTGGGGCCGATGGCCTTTGTGCGCGACGGCATTAAAGCTAACTATCAGGACAAGCAGCTGTCCACGGTCAAGCGCACCCGTTTTGTGCCGGCGGGGCAAAGCACCCAGATGATCGTAGGGGCAACCCCCGAGAGCGATTTTCAGATACTCAAGCTCTCGGCGAGTCTTTACCGTACCATGGAGCTCCGGCGGGTCTTCTTTAGCGCCTACATCCCGGTGAACACCGATCCCCTGTTGCCGGCCGGGGTTGAGACACCTTTGCTGCGCGAGCATCGTCTCTATCAGGCCGACTGGCTCATGCGCTTCTATGAGTTCAACGTTGACGAAATCATCAGCGAGGAGGATCCCTTCCTCGATCCACTGGTAGACCCCAAGTGCAATTGGGCCCTCAAGCATATCGATCAGTTCCCGGCAGAGATCAACAAGGTGCCCTACGAGATGCTGCTGCGCATACCGGGCATAGGCGTGCGCGGAGCAAAACGCATTGTTATGGCGCGCCGTCACCGGAGTATCCGTTTTGAGGATCTCAAGCGCCTCAATATCGCCCTTAAGCGAGCCAAGTACTTTATTACGTGCAATGGCTCGTATGCTCAGGGAGTTATCTTCGACCCCACTTCGATCTATGCACAGCTCGCCGGTGAGACCAAACAAAAACGGGCAAAGGGGGTGCTAGATGGACAGCTTCAGCTCCTTGATAGCTAGCGAGCAACGCTTGTTTCCCTTACTCGACCAGAGAAAGCAGCTTGGCTCCCAAAACGTCGGCGAGGCAAGCTTCAGCTCGCTCATCGATGACGCAGAACTCATCTATCTCTATGACGGCAGCCTTGAAGGCATGCTCAGCGCGGTGTTTGCAGCCTTTCAGCGCCATGAGAATCCTGAGGATATCGTCACCTCGCATGCGCTCCAAGAAAGTCTGCTCAGTTCCTACGTGCCCGTTCAGACAGAAGAACCCCTGGCTGCCCGGGTCAGGAATGGCATCCTGGAAAAACTGGGTGACAGTGCCTATGAGGACGTCAAGAAGGTGTTCCTCTCCGATGCTCCGCATAAAGGGGGCGTCATCTTTCGCTATCTTCACTATGCTTTCACCGCAGGCAGATGGTCCTTTACTCACCTGGCAGAGCCGGCGGTAGCAGATTTTCTTGAGATCAGAAGACAGGTTGAGTCTGAGGCCCATCATATGCTGATGTTCGTACGCTTTGCTCAGCTGAGCAACGGCATGTTCTATGCGCATATCGAGCCAAAAGCCAGTGTGGTGCCGCTGATCACCGATCACTTTGCCCAGCGACTCAATGTGCAGCCTTTCATCATCTACGACAGCGTGCATAATCTGGCCAGCGTCTTTGATACCGAGCGTTGGTGGCTGGTGAGCGCCGATGAAATCAACGCAGCGGAGCACAGCCGGGCCGAAGACGACTTTCAGTCACTTTGGCAGACTTTCTACGATACGATTGCCATTGAAGAGAGGAGGAACCCCACCTGTCAGCGCAACTTTATGCCTAAGCGATTCTGGGGCAACATGTGCGAACACATCCCGCCTGAACTGCGTAAGCAAAAACCCACAACAAAAACACCAACCCACGCTGCCCGCTTACAAGCTGCCGGCCAAAAACTGCTGGAAGAGCCCGCCTGATAACTCGTTTGCCTGCATGTCTGAAGGCCTGTCGACAGGGTCAGGGACAACGCCAACGTGTTTGCTGATTTTGATGCCGACTCAAACGAGGATTTCGCCTTACAGCTGTTGCAGCGCGGTGACCACTGCGGTGATCTGCTCAGGCGGTGTAGAGGCACCGGCGGTTACACCCACCCTCAGTACTCCGGTAAACCAGGCTGGATCCAGTTCCTCAGGTCGCTCGATATGATGCGTATTCTTGCAGACCTGCTCACAGATCTGGGCGAGGCGGGTCGTGTTGCCGGAATTACGGCCTCCCACCACCACCATGGCATCAACCGCATGTGCCAACAACTCAGCTGATTCCTGGCGCTGCGTGGTGGCAAAGCAAATGGTGTTCTTAACCAGGGGATCTGCGCCTCGTTGCTTAAGCGCGGAGACTATTGCCTCCAGATGAGCCGCGTTTTGCGTAGTCTGCACCACTATCCCCAGAGGACCGTCGGGTAGTTGTGCAGGCAAATCGGCCGGATCCTGCACCACCAACGACTGCGAGCCTGCATAGGCATCGATTGCCTCGACCTCCGGATGACCCTTTTCCCCTACGATCACCACAGCATAGCCCTGCTCGCGCAGCTCTGTTGCCGCCTTCTGTGCCTTTTTGACATAGGGACAGGTTGCATCAACTACCGTAAGATTGCGCTCCTGAGCTTGCCCGATTACCTGAGGGGCCACCCCGTGCGAGCGGATGACCAGCACGCCGTCTTCTGCCTGCTCAACACTGTCAACCTCACAGATACCGCTCGCAGCCAACTCGGAAACCACCTGAGGGTTATGGATCAAGGGGCCCAGTGTGTGCACCTTTTCGTACTGAGTAGCTGCTTCAACGGTCAGTGAAAGCGCGCGCTCCACGCCATAACAGGCTCCGGCATAATGGGCGAGCTTAACTTGCATGATTACTCCGGCTCCGGCAGAGAGTAGATAACACCCATGACCTCCTGGGTAAAACGCTGGATCTTCTCGCTTTTGTCCAAGCCTTCATAGGCGGGGTCGTCAAGGCTCATCGGCTCGCCAAAGGCCAGCTTAATGGTAGGAAAATGCCACCGACGCGAGTCCTCGGGGCTTATCTTTTCGGTATTAAAGAGCCTGAAGGGCACCACGCGTGCTTTAGCAAGATTAGCGATGTGCGCTACCCCCTCATAGGTCTTTCGCTCACCATCAACCACCTCGGTGCCTCGCCCCCGCGTTCCCTCGGGAAAGATACCCACGATCTCGCCACGCTTGAGCATGGTCACCGATCGCTTAACCACCTTGATGTCTGCCGTTTCACGCTTAACCGGGTAGACCCCCACCCAGCTTGCGAGACGCCGCAACACCTTAACCCTGAAGAATTCTTCTTTTCCCATGAAGCGAATAGCTCTCGGACGCATGGCCTGCATAACAAAGAGAGGGTCCAGGTAAGAGCGGTGATTGCCGGCGAGGATAAAGCCCTCGTCAAGGCGCCGAATCTCTTCTGCGCCCCTTACCCTGCAGCGAAAGGCAGGAGTAAAGGTCACACGAATCAGACCGGCGAAGAGATGATCGAATATGCGTGGTGTTCCCCTCCCCCGGTTGACAGGGTTATCGTAAAAATGATCAAGAGGCTTCATTGGCTATCCAGTTCACTACCTCTTCGATGCTCATGTCGCTGGTATCCAACGTAAGGGCATCGGCAGCTGGTACCAGCGGCGAATGCGCCCGTTCGCTGTCATACTTGTCGCGCCGGACAATATCAGCCAATATCTCGTCACGGCTCAAAGGTGCATTCTCGCCAAAACGCTCGATATTCTGCTTAAAGCGGCGGTCTGCTCGTACCTCCGGGCTCGCCGTAAGAAAGATCTTGAGCTCAGCGTCGGGAAAGACTACGGTGCCGATGTCCCTGCCCTCCATCACCGTGTTTTGCAGAGCACCGATTCGCTGTTGCTGGGCAATGAGTGCTTTTCTCACCCCAAGAGCAGCCGAGACCGGAGACACCGCCAGGTCTGTCTCAGGAAAACGTATCTCACGGGTGACATCTTTATCAGCGATATACACCTCGCTGGGTAAAGCCTCGCCCTCTTTATAGGCAAACCGAATAGGCTCGTTGGTAGCAATTGCTATGAGCGTTGGGTCGGCATCTAAGTCAACGCTAAGATCGAGACCCAGCTCCAGGGCTCGCCAGGCTACTGCCCGATACATGGCTCCCGTGTCCAGATAGGCAAAGCCCAGCTTCTCGGCCAACAGCTTTGCAACGGTTGATTTTCCTGAGCCTGCCGGCCCGTCTATTGCGATGATCATATTCTCTCCTCAGCAAAGAGCTTTTCAAAAGCCTCGATAGTTGCCCGCGTGTTTTCTCTACTGCCTACGGTTACCCTGAGGCCACCTCCCACGGCAAAGGGGCGCACGATAATGCCCAGCTCGAGCAGCCGCTCAAAGGTCTTGTCCGATTCAGGCACAAAGACCCAGACAAAATTTGCCTGGCTCTCATAATACTTGAGTCCCAGGCGGTCAAACGCCGCGCACAGCTGAGCACGTTGGGTTTCATTCTCCGCACATCTGCGCTCCAGCTCCTCTTTTTGTCCGATGCTGGCAAGCGCGCCCACCTGTGCAACGGTGTTGACGTTAAAGGGCTCGCGCAGCTTATCAATGGCCTTGATTACCGGCTCTGGCGCTAGGCCATAGCCAACGCGCACACCGGCAAGGCCGTAGATCTTAGAAAAGGAGTGGAGCACCACCAGCGGCCGCTCGCCATCATAAAAGCTCAGGGGCACCATATGCTCAGGGTCGGTGACGTATTCGTTATAGGCCATGTCCAGCACCACGAGGACGTGCTCAGGCACCGCGGTCATGAATCGCTCGAATTCGACCTGAGAAACAATGGCGCCGGTAGGATTGTTGGGCGAGTTGACAAAAACGATCTTCGTTTCAGGGGTTATTGCCGCCAGCAGCCCGTCAAGGTTATAGCTGCCGTCTGCTTTGAGGGGTACTTCATCTGCAGCGGCTCCGGTAAGCTGGGCGGCCAGACGATATACGATAAACGAAGGCCAGCAATAAGCGATCCTGCTTTGCGGCGTGAGGCAGGCCTCGGCCAGCAGCATCAGGAGCTCGTTGGTACCGTTGCCCACCATGATCTGCTCAAAAGGCACCTGATATTCCCGCATCAGACCCTGTTTGAGGTCATAGCACGATCCGTCACAGTATTCGTTGAGGTTAACGAGACAGTTTTGCATAGCCTCCAGAGCAGCCGGAAAAGGAGGATACGGACTTTCGTTTGAAGAAAGCTTGTGGATTGCCGGGGTTTTGGCTATCTCACGAATCTGCTCCTCTCGCAATCCGGGTTGATAGGGCTGCACGGGCCCCAGTTCACTCCTAAAAAAGTTGTTCCAATCCATTCCTTCTCCTTGTTATCTCATTCTCAACCGCTTGAGCCAAAGCCGCCGCTGCTGCGCTCGGTCTCGTCGAGGTTGTCACATTCCTGTATCTCTACCAGAGGCACCTGCTGCACCACCAGCTGAGCAATGCGCTGCCCGCGCTTAAGGGTAATGCTGCTGTGCGCATCGGTATTGAGCGCAATGATCTTGATCTCTCCGCGGTAGTGGCTGTCTATGAGCCCCGGTGTGTTAACCAGCGTCAGGCCCTGCTTCCAGGCAAGACCGCTCCGTGGTTGCACGAAACCGGCATAGCCTTCCGGGATTGCCACGGCAATGCCGGTGGGAACGAGCGCCCGCTCTCCCGGCTCAATGCACACGTCAACCGCAGAGGCGAGGTCAAGGCCGGCGTCCCCGGGATACGCATATGTTGGCAGAGGGAGCTCTTTGTTGAGCCGTTGCACTTTGAGCGATACGGTCATGCTACATTCCCTTGAGGGCATTTTGGAACTCCTCGATATCCTTGAAGTCCTTGTAAACCGAGGCAAAACGAATGTAGGCAACATCATCAATGACGCGCAGGCGCTCAAGCACCAGGTCTCCCAGCTTCTCGGAGCGGATCTCGCCGCGCGGCAGCTCATTGAGCTCTTCTTCTACGCTGTTGATGAGGTCTTCGAGAAGAGCCAGCGACACATCGCGCTTTACGGTAGCCGTGAGCAAGCCCCTGAGCAGCTTCTCGCGATTGAAGGGCTCTGAGCTCTTGTCTTTCTTGAGCACAATCAACGGCTGGTCTTTGTAAACCTCAACCGTAGAAAAGCGCAGGCCACAATACTCGCACTCTCTGCGGCGTCGGATCTGCCGTCCGTCCTCAGAGGGGCGCGAATCAATGACCTTGGATTCGGTTGATCCGCATTGTTTGCAACGCACAGAAACTCCTCACGTGTTGGTAGTACTGCTGACTGTCCGGCAAAACTGCCTTTAAAACAGCTCAGTGTATTTTAATCGAAGAGATCGGTTTGCATGAGGGCGGCTTCAACACTGGTCATCAGCATTTCGTTGAAATTGATGTCGATATACCGGTCGAGGTACACAACGGCCATCACGTTGCCCTGCCAGGTAAACTGAAGGTAGCCTCCCTTTTTGGCAAAGTGGGGCTTGACCTTAAGGCAGTAGAGCGCCCCGTCCAGGATATCTACCTCGGAAGGAATCTTGAATTCTGCCATGCCTGCTCTCATCACCAAGCGCCTGCGGCAAATGAATTCGGAGTACTCGCTTTTAT
>JAISPK010000038.1 GCA_031274985.1 Coriobacteriales bacterium
AGGGAAAGATCCTCGTATCATTAACAACGTCGCCTTCCGGTGACATTCTTCCTCCTGTATTTACTACATGTGAATATGGGATATATTCCCTGATGGCAGGGGACACATTTAAGATCCTGAAGCTCTGTCTTCTTGGCGAAGGCTTGTGCCCCATCCTGACGGAGATACACCAATCAGCTGGATAGCGCTTCGTCGCTTAATATCTAACGAGGATGTGTGTCGTCAGGTGCTGGGGAAGCCCTGCTGGTTCTTATCCATAGGTTAGATCGGAGGTAAACAATGTTCTTCATCGGTATTGACGTTGCCAAGCGTAAACACAACATGGCAGCAGTCACTGGAGATGGCGGGAGGGTAATCGAAAGCTTTGAGTTCTCAAACACCCAAGAGGGCTTCGAGAAGATGGTTGGAAAGCTTCGCGCGTCAAACATCACTCATGAGAACTCTCGGGTAGCTCTTGAGGCTACCGGTCACTACAGCCGCTCCATCACAGAACACCTTGTCTCCTGTGGCTTTGAGGTCGTTATAGGAAACCCTCTCCAGACCCATAACTTTGCAAAAGCCCAGAGCATAAGAAAGGTGAAAAACGATGCTGTCGATTCTTTGGCTCTCGCGCAGTGGCTATTGTTAGCGAAGCCTGATTGCGCCGTGTTGTCCTTGTCTGAGGCAGCTGAGCTGAAGTCGATTGCACGGTTTCGCACCTTTCAGTCCCAGATTATACGTGACTCGAAGTGTAAGGTGCATGCCATACTTGACCAGCTGTTCCCTGAGTACGCATCATATTTCTCCGATGTATTCGGGAGTGCTTCTTTGGCAGTTCTTAAGCGTTATCCGTCCGCCAAGACCCTCTCGCGTGCTCACCTGGACTCTCTGACCAATCTCCTGGAGAAATCCAGCAGGGGGAAACTCGGAAGTGAGCTCGCCTGGTCACTGCGCAGCGCCGCGAGGCAATCGTTTGCAACCAATGCTGCCATCGAGGCTCAGTCCCTTGAACTGATGCAGCTCATCTCGCTTATCGAGTTTACCAAAAGCCAGCTTGCCGAGATCGACAAGGAGATGGAGCGGCTTCTTAGCAAGGCTGATACCACCATCACCTCAATTCCCGGTATCGGCATCGTCTGCGGTGCAACGATTCTCGGTGAGATCGGTGACATCTCCCGCTTCAAGAGGTCGTCAAGCCTGGTGGCCTTTGCAGGCCTTGATCCTTCCGTGTACGAGTCAGGTGAGTTCAAGGGAACTAAGAACCATCTATCCAAGCGCGGATCCACCTATCTTCGCTGGGCGCTTTGGATTGCTGCTGACCGAGCTCGTAGATTCGATCCCGTTTTTGGTGAGTACTATGCCAAGAAACGTTTAGAAGGCAAGTGCCACAAAGTGGCAACTACCGCAGTTGCGCGAAAGCTTTGCAATGCTATCTTCGCGGTTTTGAGCAAAAACACTGAATACGTCTGCCCTCTGGGTCAGTAGGCAAGATTCTCATAGAGACTATGAAAACGGACTCTTTGTCGTCTGTCTCTATAGTGCTGTCAAAAATACCGAAAGTCCTCGTATGCGTCCTACCATTTATCCCATATTCAATTCTCAAAGTGCATTGTCTCTAATTCCTCAAACCCTATTGACTTTTCATAGCTGGCCTTCGCCTGCGGCTCAGGATGACAGGGAGAGGGCGCTCAGGATGACATTCACTTTGTCATTCTGAGGGCGTAAGCCCGAAGAATCTTTTGCGTGATGAGGGGAAGATCCTTCCCTAAGTCAGTATCCTAATTCATCTGACAGAGAATCGTCGTTTGCTATCCAGCTTTCTACCTCAATAACACGATACGCATCAAAGGTATCTCTGACATACACGGTGGTTATGCCGGCATTAAGCACCTGTCTTTTGCACATTGCGCAGGAATTTGCCTGCTCAACATAATCGTTGGTACTCATATCAATGCCCACCAGATAGAGAGAGCTCCCTATCATGTCCCTGCGGGCAGCGCTGATAATGGCGTTTGCCTCGGCATGCACGCTGCGGCACAACTCATAGCGCTCGCCGCGAGGCACCTTCATCTCCTCACGAAAGCAGCAGTTAAGGTCTGAGCAGTTCTTTCTTCCTCGAGGCGCACCGCTGTAACCGGTTGAGATAACCTCATCATCCTTTACGATTACCGCCCCAAAATGTCGTCTGAGACAGGTACTGCGCTTAAGCACCTGTTCGGCGATATCCAGATAGTAATTTACCTTGTCACGTCTGCTCATGTACTGCTCCTTATACTTCAACTATTTTGATATGCCCATATCTGTCATCCTGAGCGTTGTACCCTTTGTTACCCTGAGCCGAAGGCGAAGGATCATACCTCAGTGATAAAGATCCTTCGCCTTCGGCTCAGGATGACAGAGGGTGCAACGCTCAGGATGACAGAGGGTGCAACGCTCAGGGTAACAAAGGGTACAACGCTCAGGATGACAGATATGGGTATCTCATTATAGAGCTTACTTCTTATGAGAACGGGCACGTGACTTGCGCGTGCCAAAAGTTCCCTTCTTGCGGGCGCCTTCTCTGAGTCGATCGAGTATAGCGCTCTCGTCGGTGCCCTCCAGGGCGGCACGGAGCTTAACCGCCTGGTCACGCAATCGTGCGGCTCGTTCAAAGTCCATGTTAGAAGCAGCCTCGGCCATGTCGTCTTCGAGCGAAGCAATGATGCGCGCAGCCTCACTCTTGCCGAGGGCTGCCAATTCATGGGCAACGGCCTCAGTAGTATCCTCGGGCACTGCCCCATCGATTTCGACAAAACTCATGATGTCATTAATGGCTTTGCGAATGCTCTGGGGCTCGATGCCATGCTTTTCGTTGAACTCCATTTGAAGTTGTCGGCGTCTTCTGGTCTCTTCAATGGCCACTTCCATTGAGCCGGTTAGCTTATCGGCATACATCAACACCTTACCGGAGACGTTACGCGCAGCGCGGCCAATCGTCTGGATGAGGGAGCGCCGGTTGCGCAGAAATCCCTCTTTGTCGGCATCGAGGATGGCCACCAGGGTCACCTCCGGAAGATCGAGCCCTTCGCGCAGCAGATTGATACCAACCAGTACGTCAAAGACCCCCAGGCGCAGGTCACGCAGTATCTCAATGCGCTCAAAGGTGCCGATGTCTGAGTGCATATAGCGAGCATTTACCTGTCTGTCGAGGAGATAGTCGGTGAGATCCTCTGCCATCTGCTTGGTCAGGGTGGTGATAAGCACCCGTTCCTTATTGTTGGCTCGTATGCGAGCCTCGTCCACGATGTCCTCGATCTCGCCCTTGGCCGGTCGCACCTCAATCTCAGGATCAAGCAGGCCCGTCGGGCGGATAATCTGCTCCACGAGCTGTTGCTGCACCCTGTCTTCATAGTCACCGGGAGTTGCGCTCACGTAGACAAATTGTGGGACTCGCTGTTCGAATTCATCAAAACGCAGCGGACGATTGTCTAAAGCACTGGGCAGACGAAAACCATGCTCAGCCAACGTGGTTTTACGGGAGCGATCCCCTTCATACATGCCACCGATCTGCGGCACGGTCACGTGGCTTTCATCAATAATGCAAAAAAAGTCGTCAGGAAAGTAATCCACCAGGGTATAAGGAGGTTCCCCCGGGGCACGGCCGTCCAAATGCCTCGAATAGTTCTCAATGCCTGAGCAAAAACTCATGGTCTCCAGCATCTCGAGGTCGTAATGGGTACGCTGCTCCAGGCGCTGGGCTTCAAGCAGCTTTCCCGCAGCCTTGAGCTCGCCGACCCGTTGAGAGAGCTCTTCAGCAATGGTTGTCAGCGCGTGCTCGATTTTTGGGCGAGCCGTCACATAATGCGAGGCCGGCCAGACCGGAATGGAGTTGTAGGAGTTGAGGATCTCTCCGGTGACATTGCCAACCTCGTAGATGTTCTCGATCTCATCCCCAAAAAACTCCACCTTAAGCGGATTGTCCCCATAGGGAGGAAAGATATCCACCGAATCGCCACGCACCCTAAAGGTGCCTCGCAAGAGCTCGTAGTCGTTACGGTCGTACTGGATGTCGATAAGCTGGTAGATGAGTTCATCGCGGGAGAGCTCTTTAGCCTTGTCCAGGAATACCGCCATGCCGGCATAGTCTTCCGGAGAGCCTATGCCGTAGATGCACGAGACGCTGGCCACCACAATTACATCCCTGCGCGAGAGCAACGCTGCGGTTGCTGCATGCCTGAGCTTTTCTACCTCTTCGTTAATCGAGGCGTCTTTTTCAATAAAGGTGTCAGTCGTTGGTACGTAGGCTTCAGGCTGGTAGTAATCGTAATACGAAACAAAGTATGAGACGGCATTGGCCGGAAAGAACTCCTTGAGCTCAGCAGCCAGTTGCGCCGCAAGGGTCTTGTTGGGAGCCATGATGAGCGTTGGCCTCTGGACCCGTTCGATGGTTTTTGCCATCGTAAAGGTCTTGCCCGATCCAGTCACGCCGAGTAAGGTCTGGTAACGCAGCCCTTCTGACAAGCCTTGTGCTAAAGCCTCAACAGCCTCTGGTTGATCGCCGGCCATTTCATAGGGCGCATGAACGACGAAACTCCCCCCTGCCAGGTTTTCCTGTGATATTTCCAGTGGCCTCTTTTCCATATTAGAACATATGTTCTTGGCGTTGCAACTCTAGCCAGGAGTCCAGTTTTTCGTAGAGTGCCGCAAGGCTGGTATTGTTCTCTATGACCACATCGCTAATCGCAGCTCTCTGCTCGTCGGAGGCTTGCAGGGCCATTCTTCTCAAGATGTCGTCGAGCTGCATGCCACGCGCCAGGGCACGCTCAACGCGAATACTCTCATCGGCAGTAATACACAGGATCGTATCTGCCAGTGCAATCAGATCAGGAGCCTCGGCCAGTAGCGGTATCTCTACTACCAGCTGAGTGCCAGCGCTGTTTAACTGACAGCTATTGCCAACGATGAGATCAGAGAGACGTTTTCCCACGAGGGGCCATATGATGCCATTGAGAGGCTCGCTGCTCGACTCATCAACAAAAGCAATCTCGGCAAGACGAGCCTTGTCGATGCTGCCGTCAGCGGAACAGATGCTGCTCCCATAGGCTTCTTGCAACAGCTCCTGTACCGGTTGTTCGCAAAGCAGCTCTTTGGCCATGGTGTCCAGATCGATATGAACAAAGCCCTGCTGCGCAAGATACGCACAGGCAGCATGCTTTCCGGACGCCAGAGCGCCGGTGACAAAGACCGTGAACATATACCG
>JAISPK010000122.1 GCA_031274985.1 Coriobacteriales bacterium
TGAGAACCGGGGTTACCGTCTCAACTGCTATGAGCTTGCCGGATGCTCCTGAAGACCTGGCAAAATTCATCATGGCCTATAAGGAGATTACCAAGAAGGATTGTCCCGTTGTATTGTAAAGAGGAGTAACGCCATGACTGAGCTCAACGTGACGGGGGGCGAGCTTAGAAAGAAATATTCGGGATCCACCGTTGTCAACCAGACACACTGGGATTTCTCCGTTGTCAATCAGTCAGATTTGGACTCCCCTGTTGTCAATCAGACAACAGGTAGAGAGTACGGTGTCGAGTACGGTAAACTCGTCATTACCAGAGCATAGGAAAAAAGATGGAATTTGCTTCGCATACAAATTTTCAAACAGGCCACCGCCCTGCAACCATCAACAGCGCGAGACTTCTGCTGGACTCGACTCCTCTGTGCTGCACGATTTGGGATCATGACCTGAACATTCTTGACTGCAACCATGAGGCCGTCAAGTTTTTTGAAGCAAAGGATAAGCAGGAGTTCTTTGAGCAGTATTTTGAGCTCTCTCCCGAATACCAACCAGACGGAACGCTCTCGGTAGAAAAATTCCTCAAGATGCTCAAGAGGGCCTTGGACGATGGCCGCTGTGTGTTTGAATGGACGCACCGAACCCTGGTCAGTTCCCCCTTGATTCCCTGTGAAGTGACGTTGGTACGGGTACTCCATGACGATGAGTACGCAATTGCCTCCTACATCCGCGATTTGCGCGAGCACAAAAAGATGATGCGTGAGGTTCACTACCGCGATAATCTGCTCAACACCGTCAATCAGTCGGCCACCATCCTGTCGGGCTCAACCACCGATAGTTTTGAGTCAAACCTGGAGCTTGTCTTAAGCATGCTCGGAAAAGCCGTAAAGGCTGACAAGGTGACGGTCTGGAAAAACCTGGTTGAAGAGAGCAACGGCGGGCTGTATTGCGCAGCGCTGTTCGGGTGGGACGAGAGCCAACCCAGCCGCAAAAACGATGAGGATCCCACGTTCCTGGTCTGCGACGAAAAGCTCCCTTCCTGGAAGGAAAAGCTCTCGAGAGGCGACTGCATTAACGGCCCCGTACGCGCTTTGGATGAGATCGAGCAGATCTATCTCTCTTCAAGCTGCATGTTGTCGGTGCTTGCTGTTCCGGTGTTTTTGCACAATGAGTTCTGGGGCTTCATAATCTACAGCGATTCCCGCAGAGAACGCACGTTTACCGATAACGAGGTATCGATTCTCCGCAACGGCAGCTTGCTGCTGGCTAACACGATGCTGAACAACGTGATGATGAGCGCCCTCTCTGCAGAAAAAGACACCGCGCTTGCCGCCAGTCGTTCTAAGAGTGAGTTCCTGGCCAATATGAGCCATGAGATCAGAACGCCCATGAATGCCATCATCGGCATGTCGACCATTGGTATGACGGCCGACCACAAAGAGCACATGAAGACTTGTTTTGAGAAGATCTCGGTTGCGTCAAAGCACCTGCTGGGAGTAATCAACGATATTCTCGATATGTCTAAGATCGAGGCGAGCAGATTTGAGCTCTCCGAAAACGAGTTTGATTTTCACAAGATGATCGATCGGGTAGTGAGCATCAGCAAGTTCCGCTTGGACGAGAAGGAGCAGGCGCTCTCGCTCAGACTGGGCAAGCACATACCCAATACCGTGTTTGGGGACGAGCAGCGACTCGCTCAGGTCATCACCAATCTCATGAGCAACGCCGTGAAGTTTACCCCCGAACACGGATCGATAAAACTTGAGGCGCAGTATCTGGGAGAGGGAGACGGACTGTGCAAGATCAAGTTCTCAGTCACTGACTCCGGCATCGGCATCAGCGCCGAGCAGCAAGAAAAGCTGTTCAAGCCCTTCCAGCAAGCGGAAAGCAGCACCTCGCGGAGGTACGGCGGAACCGGACTTGGCCTCGTTATCTCCAAGAGCATTGTGGAGATGATGGGCGGCAATATATGGATCGAGTCAGAACTCGGAGAAGGCGCGACCTTCTCGTTTACCGTGTTGCTCAAGATATGCAACGATGAAGCAAAGATCGAAACCGTCACCGATGCCGACAGGAATAACTTCAAGGACTTTACGGTGTTGTTGGTAGAAGATGTTGAGATCAACCGCGAGATCGTGCTCGCCTTGCTCGAGCCCACCGGTATTGCGGTAGATTGCGCCGAAAACGGCAGGATCGCCCTTGATATGTTCATCGAGGATCCCGAAAAGTACGACCTGATACTCATGGACATCCAGATGCCCGAGATGGACGGATTTGAGGCAACGCGCCGGATCCGTTCCCTTGAAAACCAGAGTGCGCGAAACGTTCCGATTATCGCAGTGACCGCCAATGCGTTTAGAGAAGACGTGGTTAAATGTCTGGATTCCGGAATGAACGGGCATCTGGCTAAGCCGTTGGTGTTTGAGGATGTTCTCGACAGAATGCGCTCTTACCTCATGAGCGCAAAGCGCAACGGACTGGTGTGGGACAAGAAGTTTGAGATGGGCAACGCTCAGGTTGACTGGCAGCACAAGAATCTCATCAACATGGTTAACAACCTCATCAGGCAGTGCGACCATGACATGGGAGTCGAGGCGGTTCAGGAGGCGCTGGCGTACCTGGCTGACTATACCGTGCATCACTTTGAAAGCGAGGAGGCTTTACAGCTTGAGCTTGGCTTCCCGGAGTATAAGTCGCATAAACGCTACCACGAAGACTTCAAGACTACCGTTGAGGATCTTACCCAGCGCTTTGCCAAAGATGGCTCAACCGAAGACCTTGCCAAGGATATCCATGATATCGTGATAACCTGGTTGGTAGACCATATGGTAAACCAGGACGCCCGCATCAGTAAGTTCATGCGTACCAAGAGTTATCCGTCTTTAGCGATGCAGGTTTAGTTGCAGGTCTAGCTCCTGGCCTGCCTGCGGATCGCATGACCGGTCTTATTAACACTGGCGGAAGTGGGCAGGGATGACAACAAGAATCAATCTGATGAACGACTACAATCTGGTAGCGCACGAGCGCGTTTTAGACTCGTTGCAAGAGAGCCTTGCGGTGCGCTTTGAGGGTTACGGGGCCGATGCTGAAACCGCTCGGGCCAAAGCGGCATTATCAGAGCGGATACAGTGCCCGCAGGCAGCGGTGCATTTTCTCGTAGGCGGAACCCAGGTAAACCTGACCGCCATCAGCGCATTCCTGCGCCCTCACGAAGCAGTCATTGCGCCTCATACCGCCCATATCGCAACCCATGAGACCGGTGCAATCGAGGCATGCGGGCACAAAGTTTTAGTGCATGAATCTCCACACGGAAAGCTCGGGCCCAACGAAGTCATCGCTTCCGTTAAGCAACACACGGATGAGCATATGGTCAAGCCAAGACTGGTCTATCTCTCGCAGACAACCGAATACGGAACCCTGTATTCACAGGCGGAGCTGAGAGCCTTGCGCGCGGTCTGCGATGAGCATGACCTGCTGCTGTATATTGACGGGGCTCGTCTCGCGTATGCCCTGGGAAGCCCGCACAGCGATCTTACGTTGCCGCTGCTGGCTGAGCTGGCGGATGCCTTCTATCTGGGCGGAACGAAGAACGGCCTGCTCTTTGGCGAGGCTTTGGTGATCTGCAACCCCTCTCTGCAAGCTGATTTTCGTCACCTGATCAAGCAGCGCGGCGGGTTGCTGGCAAAGGGCTTTTTGCTGGGTATCCAGTTTAATGCCTTCCTTAAGGATGACCTCTACCTTGAGCTGGCGGCAACGGCAAACGCCCTGGCAGCAAAACTGGATGGCGGTCTCAAGGCCTTAGGATATGATTTTGCTCTCCAGACCGAAACGAATCAGGTGTTTGTGATAGTAGACAACGCTGCCCTGCCAAAGCTGCATGAGCATCTCATGTTTGAGGAATGGCAGCAGCTCTCCTCTGAGCAAACAACCATCCGCTTTGTCACCACCTGGAAAACCACCGAAAGTGACATTCAAACCGTGCTTGATTTGATGCGCCCGCCTGCTGCACCCCTGGCCTCAGACTAAACAGCATACTCCAGGATCTTGGGCACTACCTGTTTCTTGCGCGACAGAATGCCCGGAACCCAGGCGCTGCCCTTTGCAAGCGATACATCAAAAGCTCGCTCTACCACGCGTGGATTGCCGGCAATGATGAGTTCGGAGCCTTCGGCCACCACATCGGTGATGAGCAGGAGGGCAAATTCGTAGCCGCGGTTTTGCACCTGCTGCTCCAGGTGTTGGGTCAGTGCTTCCTCGAGCTCGAGGATCTTCGGAAGCGAGACCGTCTCATACTGAGCGATGAGCACGGTTTTTTCTCCCATTTCAAACTCTTTGGCATCGGCGCCGGTGATGGCCTCGATTGTCGGAGGATGAGCAGCGTCTCTACTGCCAAATAACTCTACGCCAAACTCCAGAGCGTCCATGCCAATGATGTCGCCTAAGAAGCTGGCAATCTCACGGTCTGTTGGTGTGCAGGTGGGAGATTTGAGCAAGATGGTGTCGGTCATCACGGCCGAAAGGAGTATGGCAGCGATGTGCTCGGGGAGCGGCACCTTGTGGCGCTGAAACTCGAGGGCCACGATAGTTGCCGTAGAACCGAGGGGGAGGTTGATAAACTGGATGGGTCCGGCGGTTTGGATATCACCAATGCGATGATGATCCACCACCTCAAGCACCTCGGCCTCGCTGATGCCCAGCGCACCCTGGCTTGCCTCGTTGTGGTCTACCAATATGATGCGGCGACGCGGTATGCGAACCAGATCGGTACGGGTAATAATGCCAATGCAGCGGCTGTCATCATCGAGCACCACGGCCTCGCGCAAAGAAGCGGTAAGGATGTCTCCCGCAACGTCTTTGAGCAGGGCGTCGGGCTTGAGGCTCAGGGCTCTCGCATCGAGATGGTTCTCGACGCGCTCTGCCAGAGTCTCCTGACGGGAGCGGCTGCTCTCAAGTTCAGATATGAACAGTTCTGCGAGCATGCGGGTAGTAAACAGACCGCGATATCTTCCGTTGCTGTCGGTTACCACCAGAGCGCGGATGTTTTTCTCGCGCATCAACAGGCCTGCGTCCAACAGACTCGCATCATCATAGATGCTGATAACCCCGCTGGTCATTACATCGCAGGCGCGGCTGTAAACGTGCGGAATCAGCTCAGGAGCTTGTATGTTGTAGCGGTCAAGTATCCACCGGGTCTCGTGAGGGAGCGGGCCCAGCCGCACGGCCTCATAGAGCTGGTCGGGGTCTACCTGGGACTTGAGGTACGCATAAGCCAGGGCGCTACAGATAGAATCATTATCGGGGTTGCGATGTCCCAGTACCAATATCGGATGCATTGGTTCTCCTCTTCAATTCGTGATTTCACTGCTCCATGATACTCTTGTTCTGCCGCTTTTTGAGCGACGGTCAAACCACTTGCACCTCTGCTGCGAGCGCGGCGGCAATGTCTGAGACGGTTTTATTGTCGAGGGTCAGCCCGTCGTCGTTAAAGATCACCGAGGGCACAATAATCTTTTTTGCCTGATGCGCCAGAGCCTGTTGGACAATATCCTCTGCAGTGAGCAGGCCGGCTACGTCAACGTTTCCGCCAAAGTAGTTGTTTTTTATGGGAACAATACTGTCGCGGTGCTCCGGCATGACCTCTTGCAGCACCGCTGCAAAGGCCTCGCCCGTCACCAGGAGCTGCCGGCCTTGCCAAGACAGGGGCGCAGCAGTCTCAATCCAGTGGCGCAGCATACCTATGCCATCGGGCAGCATCGGGTAGTCGTCGTAGTATTCTTGTGGGGGGAGATGCCCAAGCACCTCTCCCGGCCAGGCCTTTAGGTAGAACTCATCGGCCAGTTGCACCTGAGGTGAGCGGTGCTCCACCTGTTGGATTACCCTGCGGGCACTTTCTGCGGTGTCGTAGCCCTGCTGGATTTGCGCATGCCGGGTATAACCGTAGGGAACGATGCCGGTTGCGATGATTGCGGTGCGCTCAGCAATCCAGGAGAGGGTCTCCTCCAAAACCGTGCCGTCGTTGATACCCGGCATCAGGACGATCTGTGCCTTGAACTCAATACCGGCTGCAAGCAGTTGCTCCAATGCCTCAATGCCCCGCGCGTGGTTTTTGCCCATCATCTGTGCTCGCACTGCGGGGTCAATCGCGTGAAGGGAAACATTCAGCGGGCTAAGATGCATCTCAATGATGCGCGCTACCTCATCGTTGCTCAGGTTTGAGAGCGTCACAAAGTTACCGTGCAAAAAAGAGAGCCGGTAATCATCGTCTCTCACATACAGCGCCGGTCGCATGCCATCGGGCAGCATCTTCATAAAACAGAAGCTGCAGGTATTCTCGCAACGACGCAGCCCGTCGAAGAGCACTTCGGAAAAGGTGATTCCCCAGCTCTCCCCCGCCTGGCGGGTCAGGTCACACGCGGACTTGCTGACAAAAGGGGACGTACCGTCTGGCATGGTGGCTGGGGACCCGCCAAACACACCCTACGTACGTCCCCATTTGTCAGCCACG
>JAISPK010000164.1 GCA_031274985.1 Coriobacteriales bacterium
GAAGGTACGTCCCCTTTTGTCGGGAGGCCTTAGTTACGGCGCAATAAAGTGAATATTAAGATCAGTACGGGTGGAGATACCATCCACTGAGCCGTTGCTCGTGAATTGCCAGATGGCCAGGTCGTGTTCCATGGTGGGGTGGGCAGCGTCATATTCTGCCAGCCAAACGCCATATCTGTTTAAGAGATAAGGGCTCAAACGGTACAGGTCCGACTTGTTGCCATAGACCATCGTGTCGTAGCCCGCCTCCCGAATGATTTCCAGGAAGGTCTCGGTGCAGCGCGAGATTTGCTCACCGGTGAGATGGTCCGACCTTGCTTCCATGCCAAATACCTTTTCGTGGTCAAACACTACCGGATAATCCAGGCGGTGCCCCTTGAGGTGCTTGAGCACAAATTCGGCTTCTTCACGCGCTTCTGCTTCGGTGATCGCCTGCGAAAAAAAGTACACACCAACGAGGATCCCCGCTTGTTGCGCGCCGCTGATATTATCCTCAAAGTAATCATCGAGATAGAGCAGGCCTTCGGTTGCGCCGCGATTGCCGAGCCTGATCAGGGCAAACTCCACGCCGTCGTTGGCTACGGCCTGCCAGTCGATTGCTCCCTGATGCTCAGAAACATCGATGCCAAAACGTGATTTGACGGTGTTGCCGTGGAGATAACTGAAGCGCCCGTTATCATCTTGAACCAGCTGCTGCCAGTTATAGGGGCTCACGTATCTTGGGGGCTTTGCCTTTGCCGTGCTCATGGTGCCGCAAGAAGTGAGACACCAAAGCAGCAGGCTCACACAGAGCAGGAGTATGCCAGGCTTAACGGGGTGAGGAGTTCTCATGAGTCGATGCTGTTCGTGCTGCCTTTGCCGTCATCCGGCGCGTCCGGGAGCTTTTCTGCTGTACTCTTCGCAAGCGTTTCGCGCCATTCGTTGAAGTGCTTGTTGTATCTCATCTGGACAATCGTGAGGATAATCGAGAAGATCATAGCAAAGTAGACCAGAGCTTTTTCAAGGGCGATGCCAAAGAGCTCCCAGCCGGCATGGACGCCGAGGCTGTCGAGAACCAGGAGTCCGCCGATTGCAACGATAAAGACCAGCGCGAGTATCTTCATCTCGGGGTGATTGTTTATCACCCGGGAGATGGAATTGATGAACAGCATCATCGCAAATACCGCAATCATGACAGCAATGATCATGATGACGAGTTCGCCTGAGAGCCCCACTGCGGTGATGACCGAATCAATCGAGAACACCACGTCCATGATCATGATGGTCACGATTGCCTGGGCCAGTCCAATCTGGCGCAAGATCTTGTGTGCAGGGCTTTGCTCTGCCTTGAGCTCCGTGAGCCTGAGCATGTCGCGCAGCTCGATGATCCCCTTGTAAATCAGGTACGCGCCACCAGCCAGCAGCACCAGTTCTCTGACGGACATGCTCAGCGTGTATAAGCCAAGATCAAGTGAGAACAGGGGATCGGTCAGGTGCACCAGGAAGGCCGCAACGCTTAAGAAGATGATCCTCATGATCAACGCGCCAAGGAGCCCGAGCTTTCTTCCCAGGGGCTGTAGTTTTTTGGGGAGGCGATTGGTGGTGATGACGATGAACACCAGATTATCCACACCCAGCACGATCTCCAAAAAGATCAGGGTAGCCAGGCTGACCCAGGCGTCAGTTGTGGAAAAAATCGAGAAGTCCATCTATTTCGTTTCTCTTCAGGCCTGCAAAGCGGCATTTAACTCTATAATTGTACACGACCTGAAGAAACCAACCGAAGAGCTGCACGATGATGGCCTGTCTGCACAGGGCAGGACGGTGTCGTTTGTATCTTTTTTGATTCAGGTGAAGCGAATTAACAACGGTAGGCGAGAGAGAGAACCTATGCAATCACTTAAAGGGCAACTGACCCTGCGCAGCATCCTGATAGGGTGTATCGGCTGCGTCATTATTACCACGGCATCGATGTATACTGCCCTCAAGATGGGCATGTTACCCTGGCCCATTCTCTTTGCGGCCATCGTCTCTCTCTTCTTTTTAAAGGTTTTTGGCAAGACCAATCTCAGTGAGGTCAACGTGACCCATACGGTGATGACCTCCGGGGCTATGGTTGCCGGCGGCCTTGCCTTTACCATTCCCGGTATCTGGATTCTCGGGTATCCGGAGGACGCGGTGAGCTGGCAACAGATGCTTATCGTGGCTTTAGCAGGAGTGGTGTTGGGACTCATTTGCACGGCGTACCTGAGAAAGCACTTCATTGAAGAAGCTCACCTGGAATTTCCTCTGGGCGAGGCAACCTCACAGACCTTGTTGGCAGGAAACACCGGCGGCGCGACGGGGGTCAAGCTGTTTAGCGCGATGGGGCTTGCCGGCATCTATACCCTCGTGCGCGACTGGTTTGGCGCGCTTCCGGTGATGTTGCTCAATTGGGTACAGATTCCGGGAGTTGCCTTTGGAATCTATAACTCGCCCATGCTGTTGGCCATCGGCTTTATCGTTGGCACGGGTGCGGTGGTTGCGTGGTTTATCGGCGCGCTCATCGGCAATTTTGGCATCATCGTGGGCGGTACGGCAGCGGGACTCTGGACAACCGAGTTGGGCACGCAGATCTGCTCCAGTTTGGGCATGGGCCTGATGATGGGCTGCGGCGTTGCAGTGGTGCTCAAGGTGCTCTTTCCTGTAGCTAAGAGCTTTGCAGGTATGAAGCGCAAGAAGGGGACGGAGCTGGTGCAGCCAAAAGGAGCCCCGTCCCCTCAAGCCGATGCCCTCACCCGGTTCCTTGCCAAGAAGGGACTTACTGCAGGAATAGCAGCCTCTCTGATAGCCGCTGTTGCGCTGGTGCTCTGCTTTGCTCTGCACCTGGGGCCGTTTGCCAGTATCATCATCGTAATCTTTGCCTGGATAACTACGGCGATGAGTGCTCAGAGCGTCGGACAGACCGGTATAGACCCCATGGAGATATTCGGCCTCATCGTCTTGCTCATCGTTGCTGCTTTCTCCGGAACCCCGCAGGTGCAGCTCTTTTTTGTAGCCGGCGTGATTGCCGTGGCTTGTGGTCTTACCGGCGACATCATGAATGACTTTAAGGCCGGCCACAACCTGGGAACCGACCCGCGCGGTCAGTGGATAGCACAATTAATCGGAGGCTTACTGGGCACGGGCGTTGCAGTGGCGGTGCTCTGTGTGCTCGTGCAAGCGTATGGCGTGGGGGCCTTCGGGCTCACCGAGACCTTCGTTTCAACCCAGGCCACGATCGTGGCAACCATGATCTCGGGCATCCCGTGCCTTCCGGCCTTTATCATCGGACTGGTGGTGGGCGCCGTACTCTACTTCTTCAGACTTCCCTCTATGATGATCGGCCTCGGGGTGTACCTGCCCTTCTTTCTGTCACTCACGGCTTTTTTGGGCGTGGTGGTCAAGTTTGTCTACCACTTCATCGGCAAGCGTAAGCGTGCAAAGATGAGCAAAGAGGCAGCCGAAGAACACCAGCGAGCAGCAGACGAGACCGGGCTTGTCATCTCCTCCGGAGTACTGGGCGGGGAGTCAATAGCCGGAGTGGCCATTGCCCTGATAATCATAGGCCAGCTCTTAGTAGCCTCCTGATAAGCACGACAGTTTAGTTCCGCCGCCGGATGCCCGGTTGACTATCGGTTAGTTCGCGCGTACGCTTGGTATCCGGGTTATCTCGACGATGCTCTGCTGCACTGGAGACACGAAAGGAAAGTCATGGATTATCGACAGGTTCAACTCGACCCTTCTGCTTCAATTGCCCCTAATGTAACCATAATCGGGGACGTTGCCATTGGCAAGGACTGCTCGATATTTTCCGGTGTGGTGATACGGGCAGAGAGCCCGGTGCGCATAGGGGAGGGCACTAACATCCAGGACAACTCCACCCTGCACGCATCTGATGGATTTGAGTGTGTCGTGGGCAAACGCGTGACTGTTGGCCATAATGCACTGGTGCATGCCTGCACCGTGGGGGATGATACCCTGATAGGTATGAGCTCTACTGTTTTAACCGGGGCTAAGATCGGTAGCAACTGCGTAATTGGCGCAGGGGCTTTGGTGACAGAGCACGCCGTCATCCCTGACAACAGCCTCGTTGTGGGTGTTCCCGGCAAGATAAAGAGAGAGGTGACTCCGGACGAGACGGCAGGCATTTCCTGGTTAGCGGATTGCTATATCGAACGGGGGCGCTCCATTGCCGAGGACGGATTTCATCTTTGGGGAAAAGACGTCCCTGCCAATCATCCGACGATTCTGCTCAAATAAAAAACAGCCACTGCGAAAACTCGCAGTGGCTGTCATCCGTGGCTGCCAGATTACGCGAGGCGGCTCTTAAGCTCTTCAATCATCTCGGGGGTAAAGCCGGACTGCGGAAGTTTTACTGCAGCGCTAATGGGCATACCGCCGATCATTTTCATTGCGGGGTTGGTTGAGATTCCAGGGAGGATGTCCTCGAAGATCTCAACAGATTCGGGATCAGCAAGGGCGTCCTTTACCAAGCTATCGAATGAAACTACCATTTTGAACTCCTTTCGAAACTCTGGATCAACTGATTTTCCTACACCAAGCATTGTACCTCTTGGACTTTCAGAACACTATAGCATACATAATGTTTGCTGGCCATACCAAAAAATCAGTATAAAGCGCGGGGTTTGGTAAAAGAAAACCTTATTGGTATGGCCAGCAAAGAAAAAACATGTTATAGTGCAGATATCACCCACTCACAGAGGAGGTAAGCACCATGGATTCTCAATTATTCTTGAAAAGAGGAGCTTATCAACAAGGTGTAGAAAGAGCGTACTGTGAGTTTTTCTTCCCCCTAAAACGAAGCTTATCCCAACTCAATACGCACTACTGAACAAAAAACCCTCAAGCACTCATGCCCCGGGGGTTTCTGTAAAAGGTGTAGTCCTATCAATAAGCAGGAGGTCGAAAGGAGAAGGGTCATGTCTGAGGACTCGGCAGCAAAAGACGAAGTAAAGGTAGTGGATACAAAATTCGCTGCTCTGAAAAAGCTGAATCAGGAATACCAGTACACCGATGAAGACTACGGCAAGAAGATGCACGCCTATCTGTATCTGAAGTATATCCATCTCTATATCTACGGTATGAAAATGGCGCTAAAGAAATTCATACCAGAAGACAGGCCAACCCCCATCAAACCGTCCGGACCGGAGTATGAGATTGTCGATGATTTGATCAGGATGAGCACTTCGTGGACTAACTACAAGGCCCTCGACCCGGCAACGCACAGCTACCACGGAAAAGTGCTGCGCGTAGAAGATGCAGAAAAATTCTTCAAGGTAGACAGAGACATCAATCTCCCCGACCTGCCAAAGACCATCATTCCCTACGAAAAGGCGCGCAAAGCGGTAGTCAAGAATCCCGACCGTATCATCTTGACGGAATGTTCCTGTCGCACCGTGCTGGGGGACAAAGGCTGTGAGCCAAAAGAAGTATGTATGTGCATCGGTGAGCCCTGGGCCACGTTTGTCATGGAGCACTCAACCTTGATCAAGAGGCGCGAGATCACTCAGGAAGAAGCGCTGGAGATTATCCGGGAGCAGCATGAGATGGGCCATGTGCAGTCAGCCTTTTTCAAAGACTCGCAAAACGACAGATTGTACGGGCTTTGCAACTGCTGCAACTGCTGCTGCACCGCAATACTTGCGCAGAACTACCTCAACGCAGGAATCTTTGCTAATTCAGGCTATCTCCGTGAGGTAGACCAGGAAAAATGCGCCCAATGCGGCACCTGCGCCTCGGTGTGCATCTTTGAGGCAGCCCGGATTGAAGAGGGCATAACGGTCAACGGGCATGACAAGTGCATGGGTTGCGGCGTGTGCCAGGACAAGTGTCCCAATGGAGCTATCAGCATGAGACGCAACGACCCGGCGGTGAGCGAGCCCCTCGACCTGGATGTTCTGATGCCCCTGTATCAGGGTCTCTAACCGCGAAGAAAGCAGGTCGGGCATGCATGAACTAGGGATCATGGAAACCGTGTTGGATACTGCGCTTGAATTTGCAAAGGACAACAACGCCACCGAGATAAAAGAGATCCATCTGCTTACGGGAATCATCTTTGGAATCCACCAGGAGTATGCAGAGCTGTTCTTTAGGATGGTCTCAAAAGACACCATTGCGCAAAACGCAAAGATCGTCTTTGAGTCGGTGCCCGCCTGCTTCATCTGTACCGAATGCAAGGGAAAAACAGAGTACCCTGCCTTTTCTGAGAAGGAGTTCTACTGCAAACACTGTGGTTCAAAGAAGGTGACCATGGTCTCGGGAAGGGAGTTCAGGATTCAGAACATGGTGGTGGTTTAACCGGTAGAGCGCTTGTGCGACAAGTGGAGTAGGCAGAGCGTTGGCACGACAAGTGGAGTAGAGGAGAAACAGCGTGGATGAGATCCGGATCATCGAGATAAAGAAGAGCGTCTACGAGAACAACGACAGAGAAGCAGACAAGCTCAGGCAGCAGCTCAGGGAAGAGAAAACCTTTCTGCTGAATCTTATGTCTTCGCCCGGATCAGGGAAAACCAGCCTGGTTTTGAGGACCATCGAGGCGCTGGGGCAGGAGTTTAAGATCGGCGTTCTTGAGGCTGATATCGATTCTGCGGTGGATGCGCAAACGGTTGCACGCACCGGAACTCAGGTTGTGCAGCTGCACACGGGAGGGATGTGCCACCTGGACGCAGGGATGACCCTCAGAGGTCTGCAGGAGCTCGGGACGCGCGATTTAGATCTGGTGATCCTGGAAAACGTCGGCAACCTCGTGTGCCCGGCGGAATTTGACACCGGCGCGTCAAAAAGTGCCATGATCCTCAGCGTGCCGGAAGGCGATGATAAACCACTTAAGTATCCCCTCATGTTTTCTGAGGTCGATGCGCTGGTGCTCAACAAGATAGACGTACTTCCTTATTTTGATTTTGATACCGACGCTGTGGAGGAACGGGCAAGACGGCTCAATCCAAACATCCCGATTTTTGCCGTTTCGGCAAAAACCGGGCAACACACGGAGCGTTGGGCTGATTGGCTGCGCGGAGAGATTCGCGCTTGGAATAGTGACGCGTGCTAGGTAATACCCAAAGAAACGGGAGGTTTGCATCATGGATTATAATCTGACGACAGAAGAAGAGCTTATCAAGAAGGTGGCAAAAGAGTTTAGCGAGTCGGTCATTGCTCCTCTTCAGGAGGAGATTCACGCCAACAACGAAGTACCCGGTGAGGTGCTTGAGGGCATGGCCGAGTTGGGCCTGTTTGGTATCAATGCGCCGGAGGACTTAGGCGGCGGTGGCGCAAGCTTCGTGAGCTTTGTGAGCGCTATCGAAGAGATTGCCGTGGTAAGTGCCGGTGTTGGCATGATCATGTCAGTCAACAACATGGGCCATACGCTCATCAATTTTCTGGGGAATGACGAGCAGAGAAAAAAGTATATCCCCAAGCTGGTAGCCGGCGAGGAGCTGGCCTCCTTTGCCTTTACGGAGCCGAGTACCGGCTCCGACCCCAAGCAGCTTCAGGTAACCGCCGTAGAAGACGGCGACTTCTTCGTTCTCAACGGCACCAAGCGCTTTATCACTAATTCAAACCTTAAGGGCCCCATGATCATCGTTGCTAAGGAGGAATCCTCAAGCCCCATGAGCGGAAAGGCCACGGCGTTTGTTATCGACAAGCACTGTGAGGGCTATTCGCTCTCTGAGCCGTGGGATAAGGTCGGCGTTCATGGCGGGCCACTCTTTGATGTGTATCTCAAGGATGTCAGGATTCCCAAAGAGAACATGCTCGGCGACAGTGGCAACGGCATGTACGTGCTCAAGATGACCATGGTCTTTGCCAAAGTTGGCGTTTGCGGTATCTGCCTCGGCGTTGCACGAGCGGCCTATGAAGAGGCCGTTGCCTACGCTAAAGAAAAAACCCACCGCGGAGAAGCCATCATCAAAAAATTCGAGCACGTCCGCATGGCCTTAACCGAGATGGAGATGATCTACAACCGGGCAAAATGGGTGACCTATCACTATGCCTGGGCGCTGGACGGCAACATTGGCGACCCGTTTGTGCTGGCCAAGCTGGCAGCGCAAGCCAAGGTCGAGGCCTCTGAGGCTGCAGTGGATATCGTTCGCAAGGCAATGGGTGTTCTCGGCTCTTACGGTTGCGTGTCAGACTACAAGCTCTCCCGCCTCTGGGGAGATGCCATCGTTGGTCCGCAGGTCGAAGGTTGTGCCGCAACCCTCAAGGTCATGGCCGGCAACATCTCCTATTTGGCTTAGGGAGTCTCACGCCGAGGAGGAACTCAGGGTAAGGGAAAGATCCTTCGCGGAGTTTACACTGAGCGAAGCGAATGTGCCAGGATGACAGGGAAGGAAGCGCAGGATGACACGCACTTTGTCATTCTGAGGGCGCAAGCCCGAAGAATCTTTATGAAGGACGACAGAAAGCCTGCTCTGAGAAAAAGAGGAAAGGAATGAAAACTTTGAATTACGTAGTAGCGATGAAACAAGTTCCCGACCTGCAACAACTGCGCATCAGGGACAAGAAGCCGGTACTCACCGACATTCCCCTGGAGCTTGGGAAGATCGATAAGAATGCTCTGGAATGCGCCGTGAACCTCAAAGAGCAGCACGACGGCGAGGTGATTCTCGTCTCGGTGGGCAACGACGACCTGCCTGAGACACTCAAGGATGGCCTGGCCTGCGGCGCGGACCGTGCCAAGTTCATCGCAGACAACCGGGTAGACAACCTTCAGAGTGCCCAGAAGGCCGAGCTACTCGCCAAACTCATCGAAGGACTCGATGACGTGAGTCTCATCTTTTTTGCAGAAGGCAGTGCAGACAATTACTCGGGACAGGTTGGCTCACGGGTGGCCGAGATACTGGGATATCCTCAGGTCGGCTATGCCTCAGAGGTTAAAATCCAAGGCGAAACAGCAATCATCACCCGCGCGCTTGAAAACTCCTATGAGGATATCGAGGTTGCTCTGCCCGCTGTGGTTATCGTGGTGCAGGACCTCAACAAACCGCGGCTCCCTTCGGTGATTCAGATTCTCAAAGCCGGCAAAAAGCCCCAGGAACGTATCGATCTTGCGGATAGTTCTTATGAGGCTGCCGAGCTTACGGTTTGTTACGAGAATCTTGCCCCGGACACGGACAGAAAGATGCAGGAGCTTTCTTGCAGCAGTGACCTGATTGAGGTGCTCAAAGACCTCGGCGTGCTGGAAAGATGAGGGTGGGACCATGGACAGGATTCTTATCTATAGTGCCAATGCGCAGATTGCCAAAGAATTGATAAGCGCGAGCCGTCTTATTGGCGAGGCAACCGCGCTGGTTTTAGAAGAAACAGCCGCTTTGGACTTGGCCGCATGCGGCGTTGATGTGTTGCACTCAGAGGCAACAGGCGCCCGGCCGGCAGACACGGCAGCAATGGCAGAGCTCATCGCCTTGGCAGTGGAGCACCTTGGTGCATCGGTAGTCCTGCTCAGTTCTGACCGCAGAGGCAAGGAGTTGGCCGG
>JAISPK010000024.1 GCA_031274985.1 Coriobacteriales bacterium
TGAAACACTCACCGCCGCAGGTTCTTCGGAAACCTCCGCGCCAAACCGACGGAGAAAATCGATTACTTTGCGGTCTCCCTGCGGGGAGTTGAGGGTAAGCCCCGTAACCGTGACGGGCGCGCCAAGCGCTCCTGCGGCAAGAAAGAAAGCTGCGTTTGACCAGTCACCTTCTACAGTAACGGCAGCAGGTGAGCGGTAGCGCTGGTTGCCCGGTACGACGAATCCCTCTTTGCGTTTGTGAACAACGATTCCGTAGTGCTCAAGCACCGCGAGCGTGATATCGACATACGCAGTGGATTCAAGCGGTGTGGTCAAGACAATCTCGCTGCTGCCTTCAAGCAGGGGCAGAGCCAGCAGAAGGCCGGTAATGTATTGTGAGCTCACGTTGCCCGGGAGCTCAAAACGCCCGCTTCGCAGCCTCCCCCGGGTCTCAAGAGGCAACTGATCCGACGAGAACGCCACACCGTTATGGCGCAGGACCTCGATGAGCTCTCCCAGCGGTCGCTCTGGGAGACGGCCGGTGCCGGTAAAGCGCACACCATCTGCGCAGGCAGCAGCCACCGGCAGCATAAACCGCAGGGTTGAGCCGCTCTCCGCGCAGTCCAGGGTTGCTCCGGTAACCGGTGTTTTGAGAGGCTGAACCAGCGCCCTGCGCTCGCTTTGCTCAATAGTCGCCCCGAGCGCCCGCAAACAGGTGGCTGTTGCGCTGATGTCCTGCGAATCGTCGAGGCGCAAGAGCTCGGTTTCCCGGTTGCTCAGGGCAGCACAGATGAGGTGGCGATGGGCATCTGATTTAGAGGAGATGGCCTCGATGGTGCCGGCGAGAAGTGCGGGAGTAATGAGAGCCTTCACTGGTGTTTACCTCTCCCCTTATCGATTATCCCGGACAATTCGCTGAGGTTCACCTCGCGCAACACACAAGAACCGATCCTTTCGGGCAACACCAGCGTAAGCGTGTCGCCGGCGCGTTTTTTGTCATGGAGCGCTGCCTGCACGAGCTGTTCTGTTGAATATTCGGTCTCGAGGGGCAAACCGAGGGATTCCAGGAGTTGCACGATACGTTGGGCATCCTGCAGATCACAGGTGCCGAGAGCCATTGCAGCACGGGTCATTATCGCGATGCCCGCGGCCACAGCGCTTCCATGCGAGAGGGAGTAATTGCTGCAGGCTTCAAGGGCATGGCCGACAGTATGACCCAGATTGAGGACTTTTCTCGCTCCGCTTTCGCGCTCGTCAGAGGCCACCACCGAGGCTTTGATGGCAACGCAGCTCGCGATGATATCCTCAGTATTCTCTCTGATTGCTCCGCTCTCGATGAGGGCAAAGAGCTCCTCGCTGCCAAGGATTCCGGTCTTGATTGCTTCTACAAGGCCGTCCAGGAATATCTCATGAGGGAGCGTTGCAAGGCAGTCGGTGTCGCAGATGACCGCAGAAGGCTGCCAGAAGAGTCCGGCAAGATTCTTTCCCGCGCTCAGATCAACCCCGGTCTTGCCGCCAACAGAAGAGTCAACTGCGGCCAGTAAAGTGGTTGGCAGCTGCACATATCGAATACCCCTCAGGTAGCATCCGGCGGCAAAACCGCTCAGATCGCCCACCACGCCGCCGCCCAGGGCAATGACACAGTCAGATCTGGTCAGCTGCTCTACGGCGAAGCATTCCAAGAGGTCAGAGAGTGTTTGCAGGTTCTTGGATCGCTCGCCGGGCGCAAAGGTAAAGAGGTGTGTGGTAAAGCCAGCTTGCGCCAGGCTCGCCCTCACGCAGGCAGCAAAGAGAGGTTCAACCGTATGGTCAGTGACCACCACCGCCTTGCAAGGTTCAATTATTTCCTTGATAATCTCGCCGCAGTTTGCCAGGAGGCCGGAGCCGATGTGCACGGTATATCGCTGCGAGGCAGAAACCTTGATGCTTTGCATAGCTAGTTCTCCCCGATTCTTGCTTTGATCTCGCGTCCTTCTCTCAGTAAGGCGCGGAGCCTTTCTGAATCTCCGGCGTCCAGCGCAGTCTTGAATTCGCTGAGATTGTCTATCAGGATGCCCAGCTGGTCTGACAGAAAGTCTGCATTTGCGCAGAAGAGTTCGCTCCACATGTCCTCGTCCAGGCGAGCCACGCGGGTCATGTCGCCAAAGCTCCCGGCCGAAAAGCCTCTGCGGCGAAGCGCTTCGGGCGAGCGCACATAAGCGCTCGAGGCAATGTGCGCCAGTTGTGAGGTGTAGGCAATGATGCGATCATGCTCCTGTGGCGTTGTAAAGGTCAAACGCGCAAAGCCCACGTCCAGGAAATAGTTCTTGAGATCCTCGAGGGTATTGATGTCGATGTTGCTGTCCGGGGCAAGTATCATGGACGCCCCCTCAAACAGGTTTTCCGAAGAGTTGACAAACCCGCCCCGTTCTTTGCCTGCCATGGGGTGGCCGCCGATATAGGTAAAGCCAGCTTGGGCGGCAAGGGGTTGTATCTGGTTGCTCACCGTTCGTTTGACCCCGCAAAGATCCACCACCACGGCATGCTTTGCCACCTCCAGTAAATGCTCCTCTATCCATGCAACGGCAAGGTGAGGCAGCAACGCCAGGAAGATCAGGTCGCAGCTGCCGATATTCTCACGGGTCAGCGGCGCATCGATAGCTCCGCTCATGCGGGCAAGCATCATGGTCTCTTCACTCCTGGCAATGCCAAGGACGGTGTGCATGGTGCGCGCTTTGGTGCTCTTTGCAAAAGAGCCCCCTATCAGCCCCAGCCCAACGATGCCGATGTTCATGCTATTTCTCCCTTCAGGGTTGCCAAAAAGCCATGGAGGGCAATCAGTTTTTTGGCCAGCTCCTCAAAGGTATCCATCTTGAGGGATTGCGGCCCGTCACAGAGCGCCTTTTCGGGGTTATTGTGCACTTCAATCAGAAGACCGTCCGCACCGGCGGCAACGGCTGCCATTGCTGAGTCGCCCACCAGGTCCCACTTGCCCGAGGCATGGCTCGGATCAATGATCACCGGCAGATGAGAGAGTTTTTTGAGCACGGGAGCAGCGGTGATGTCGAGTACGTTGCGCGTGTAGGTTTCAAAGGTACGAATCCCGCGCTCGCAGAGAATCACCCGCTCGTTGCCCGAAGCCATCACGTATTCTGCGCTCATCAGCCACTCTTCATAGGTGGAGGAAAGCCCTCGCTTTATCAACACCGGCTTGTCCTGTTTGCCCAGGACCTTGAGCAAATCAAAATTCTGCATGTTTCGTGCGCCCACCTGCAAAACGTCCACGTCATCAAAGAGGGCGAGTTGCGATGCTTCCATGATCTCACTCACCACCGGGAGCCCGGTTGCTTCTTTTGCCAGCGTAAGGAGTCTCAGGCCCTCTTCCTTCAGTCCCTGAAACGCATAGGGAGAGCTTCTTGGTTTGAATGCGCCGCCACGGAGCATGGTTGCCCCACTTGCCTTTACGGCTTTTGCAATCGTGACGAGTTGCTCTTCGCTCTCAACGGAACAGGGTCCGGCCATGATGGTCAGGTTGCCGCCACCAATCTGCGTGTTTCCAACCGAGATTACGGTGTCAGACGGGTGGAACTTGCGGTTGGCGTTTTTATAGGGTTCCTGGATACGCTTGACGTCTTCAACAATGTCGAGCGCTGCAATCAGGTCGATATCCAACACGGTGGTGTCACCCACGAGACCCAGTATGGTCTTGGATACCCCCGCACTGGTGTGAATCTGGATATCCTTGCTCTCAAGCCAGGAAGTAAGGCTGTCGAGCTGTTCTGGGTCGGGATTGCTTTTTAGTAAAATTATCATGATCTCCTCCAAATTAATAAAGCCACAACCGGTTTGGCTATGGCTTAAGATTACTCTATCCTAAAAATCAGTAGATCTTATGTGTTTCTTGCGCCTTCGCCGAACCCTAAATAGCCTCACCACCGTAGTAGTAGGCGTAACCGTAATATCGATATTCGTATGCGCGATGAGGGTTCATCACATAAAACCTTTCAACGAAGTAACTGCGTAACCTTATCACTTATGAAAGAAGTGCGTCAAGCAGAGCGGCAAGTGAGTGGGAGACCAGGACAGGGGGACGGGGCTGGTTTGCTGACAAAAGGGGACGTACCTT
>JAISPK010000077.1 GCA_031274985.1 Coriobacteriales bacterium
GGGTTCCCGCCTTCGCGGGAACGACAGGAGGGGGTGGTCGCTCCGACTGTCCCGTTTGCCAGTCGGGCCTCGAGGGCGGCAACACGCACATTGAGAGCGTTGAGGCTGGTCTCGCTTTGGGGATAGAGCATGCGGGTCAGGGCAACTTCCAGCGCAAGACGGGCGTTGGCGGCGTTCTTGAGCTCCGCCGAAAGCGTGCCCAACACGGTGAGCATCCAGGCCAGGCGCTCTGCGCTGTCAAACAAAGCTGCCTGTGTACGCAGTCGGGGCAGCGCGGCCGCCTCTATCTCCAGTGCATTGATCAGGTGCTCGTCAGAGCTCGCAGCGCCGCGTGCCATCACGTTTACTGCATAAAGATTGCGCACGTGCGTAGCGAGGTCGTTGACCAAAATGGCAATATCCGAGCCGCTTTGCACATAACCGGCAACCCAGTTGAAGCACCCGGCAGCATCTGCGGCGGCCAGATTGTCACAGAGAATAAACAGCAGCTCCGCGCTCACCATGCCGAGCAGGCTCTCCGCCGCATCATAGGTGACGTTGCCGCCGCTGAAGACCGCCGTTTGTTCGAGCGAGCGGATGGCATCGCGCATGCCGCCTTGAGAGCGCGCAGCGATGAGTTCAAGGGCCGCGCTTTCGCAGGTATATCCTTCTTGCTCACCGATAAACTGCAAGCGACCGACGATCTCGTCCATGCCGAGATGCTTGAAATCAAAGCGTTGGCACCGGGCCTGCACGGTGTCGGGCACCTTGTGCACGTCGGTGGTACACAACACAAACACCACGTGCGGCGGCGGCTCCTCAAGCGTCTTGAGCAGCGCATTGAAGGCCGACGTAGAGAGCATGTGCACCTCGTCGATGATATAGATCTTGTAGGCGCCGTGTGTGGGGGCAAAGTTAACGCGCCCGATGATCTCTTCGCGCACGTTGTCTACTCCGGTGCGGGACGCGGCATCCAGCTCATACACGTCGGGGTGGATGCCCTCGGATATCTCCGTACAGTGCTCGCAGGTTCCGTCGGGGGAAGCCGTTGGCGCATCAACGCACAGCAGGGCTTTAGCGAGGATACGGGCTGTAGTGGTCTTGCCGGTGCCGCGCGGGCCGCAGAACAGGTAGGAGTGCGACACCTGATTGTTCTCCACGGCGTTGGCCAGCGTTTTTTCTACATGCTCCTGGCCCACTACGTCGCCGAACACCTGGGGGCGATATTTGTTATAAAGCGAAAATGCCATGGTTTTTGTTCCTCAAAGCCTGCAGCGTGCTGCAAACACGTCTTTTCTTCTTTTCCTATATACTAGCAAAACCCTGCCGGTTTGGATTTATGGATTGCCATGATTGAAGTTGCTATTTTTACCGTGGTTGTTGCAAGCCCCAGCGGCCCCTCTGTGGTGGTTCTCGCTGAGAAGGGTGCGCTTTCGGGCGCCCTGAGCGGCGTTGACACCAGCGCGGAGGCAGGCGCAGACACAACGGACATCGTCACCGACCTGGTGGCACCTCAATTGCTCCCTATTTGGATCGGCCACAGTGAGGCGCAGGCTATCATGCTTCTCCTGGACAGCCAGCCCCATCCCCGCCCGTTGACCCACGACCTGTTGGCAACCGTCATCGGTGAGCTGGGAAGCACGGTTGACCACATCGTCATTGACAAACTCGCCGGCTCGACCTTTTTTGCAACGGTGTGTCTGGTTAAGGACGGAGAGAAGATCTTCCTGGACGCACGTCCCTCTGATTCAATTGCCCTGGCACTTCGCAGCGGCGCCCATATCTTCATTGACGAAGATGTGATGAACGCCGCTGGCAGACAGTTCAGCATCAAAGTGTCAGACGGAGGCGAACTTCTCTATGGCTCTGACACCGAGATGGAGCGCTTTCACGCTTTTATCGAGTCGGTCTCGCCTGAAGACTTCTCGGTGTAACGCACCCGTTGCCTTCAAGGCAACGCTCCTCAAGACCTCCCGGTAAGACTATTCGTCTTCGTCAAAAGCCTCTTCATCATCGGCAAACGCCGCATCTTCCAGCGCATCTTCTTCCAGCGCATCTTCTTCAAGCGCGTCTTCAGCCGGTGCATCTTCTTCCAGCGCTACTTCAGAAAAATTCAGCTGCTCAGGGGTGTTGGCATCGAGAGCGCCGGTATCTCCGTTGGCCTGCTCTTCGTCGTCTCCCACATCTTGCTCGGAGCCGTCGGTCTTAGGAGCCTTACGCGAGGTGGCTACGCGGGCAACCGCGGTGACCCTGTCGTTTCCGCTCACGTTCATGACGCGTGACCCTTGCGTGGCGCGCCCCTGCAGAGAGATGTCGGCCGCTTTAACACGGATCATCACGCCGTCCTGGCTGATGATCATGAGCTCGTGGCCCTCGGTGATGATCTTCATGCCGATGAGCGTGCCTTTTTTCTCTGTCATCTGGATGGTGTTGACGCCCTGGCCGCCGCGGTGATGCGTCGGGTATTCCTCAACCGGCGTGCGCTTGCCGTAGCCGTTGGCGGTTATCACGAAGAGCTCTGTGCCTGCCCGGGCAATCTCCATACCAATGACCTGCTCGCCGTTTGGCGTGGTCATGCCCTTAACGCCGGTGGTGTCGCGACCCATGGCACGGGCCTCTCTCTCCTCCCAGCAAATGGCCTTGCCGTTTGAGCTCACCATGAGAACCTTTTCGCCCTCTTTGACCTTGCGTACGGCAATGAGACTGTCATCGGCGCGCAGGCTGATGGCAATGAGGCCGTCACGGCGTGAATTCTTGTAGGCACTCATAGCGGTTTTCTTGGTCATGCCGCTGCTGGTGGCAAAGAGCAAAAATTCGTTTTCGGGAAACTCCTTCGTAGCGATAATCGCAGCGATCTTCTCGTCGGCCTCAAAGGGCAGGAGGTTGACGATGGCAGAGCCGCGCGCATGGCGGCTGCCCACCGGCAGTTCGTGCACCTTTAGGCGATAGACCTTGCCGCGCGTGGAAAAGAAGAGCATGTAGTCGTGCGTGGAGGCAACAAAGAGGTGCTCCACAAAGTCCTCGCTCTTGAGGTTGACGCCCTGCAGGCCCTTGCCGCCGCGTTTTTGCTGGCGATACGTGGCAACCGGCAGGCGCTTGACGTAGCCGGACGAGGTCACGGTAACCACCAGGTCCTCCTCGGCAATGAGGTCTTCGACCTCCAGGTCCTTGGCGTCGTCGGCCAGCTCGGTGCGGCGCTTGTTGGCCAGGCGCTCTTTGATTTCGTTGAGCTCATCCTTGAGCACCTCGTGCTGCATGGTGCGGCTGGCAAGCAACTCGTTGTAGTAGTTGATACGCTCGCGCAGCTCGGCAAGCTCGCCGGCGATTTTGTCGTACTCCAAGCCGGTTAAGCGCTTGAGGCGCATCTCTAAAATGGCGTCGGTCTGTGCCAGCGAGAGCGTAAAGCGTCCCATGAGGCGCTCGCGCGCTTCGCTATCGTCTTTTGAACTCTTGATGATTTGGATGATCTCGTCAATGTTGTCGAGCGCAATGATGAGGCCGTCCAGGATATGAGCGCGATCCTCGGCCTTCTTGAGTTCATAGCGCGTGCGTCGTATCAGGACTTCTTCCTGGTGCGTGATGTAGTGATGCAGCATTTGCATAAGGCTGAGCTGCTTGGGCGTGCCGCCCACCAGCGCCAGCATGTTGACGCCAAACGAGCTCTGCATGCTGGTGAGTTTGTAGAGCTTGTTGAGCACCACCTGGGCGATGGCGCCCTGCTTGAGCTCGATAAGAAAACGTATGCCGTTGCGGTCACTCTCGTCCTGGCAGAGGCTGATCTCGGAGAGCTTCTTGTCGCGCATGAGCTCGTTGATCTTCTCCTCGAGCTTGGCACGATTGACCATATAGGGAAACTCAAAGACGATGATGCGCTCGCGTCCTGAGGTCGTCTTCTCGAGTCGCGCCTTTGCGCGCAAAACGAGGGAGCCGCGGCCGGTCTCGTAGGCCTCGCGGATACCGGTCTTGCCCATGATCATGGCGCCCGTTGGAAAGTCCGGGCCGGGCAGCACTTGCATGACCTCGTCGAGCGTAGCCTCTTCGTTGTCGAGGCACAGGCACACCGCGTCGATGACCTCGCCGAGGTTGTGTTGCGGAATATTGGTGGCCATACCCACCGCGATACCCGCGGAGCCGTTCACCAGCAGGTTGGGAAAACGCGCCGGCAGCACTGTGGGCTCCTGGAGCGACTCGTCGTAGTTGGGCTGCCAGTCTACGGTGTCTTTGTCCAGGTCGCGCAGCAGCTCAACGGCTGCTTTGTCGAGACGTGCCTCGGTATAACGCATGGCCGCAGCGCTTTCGCCGTCGGCACTGCCGAAGTTGCCGTGTCCGTCTACCAGCGGCACCCTGAGCGAGAAATCCTGCGCCAGGCGCACCATGGTGTCATAGACCGCAGCGTCTCCGTGCGGGTGGAATTTACCGATAACTTCACCCACGGTCCAAGCGCTCTTCTTGTGCGGCTTGTTGGGGGTGATGCCACTCTCGTGCATGGCGTAAAGGATCCTGCGGTGCACGGGCTTGAGGCCGTCGCGCACGTCAGGCAATGCCCGGGCAACGATGACGCTCATGGCGTATTCAAGGAAGCTTTGGCTCATCTCAGTGGCCATCTCGGCCTGTTTGATGGTCGATCCGCTCAGATCAAGTTCTTGTGTTTTTGGCGCGTCTGCCACAATAACTCCTTTTACTTGTTATAAAAGTTAAACGTCCAGGTACCGTACGTTCTTGGCGTGCTTTTGGATGAACAACTTGCGGGGCTCTACCTTGTCTCCCATGAGCTCGCTCACCACTTTCTCGGCTGCAAGAGCATCATCGATGCTCACCTGCAACAGCGTGCGGTTCTTGGGCTCCATGGTGGTCTCCCACAACTGGTTTGCGTCCATCTCTCCCAGACCTTTATAGCGCTGAATGGTGTATTTGGTGCCTTCCGGCAGCTTTTTGGTCTCGCGCTTAAGTGCCTCCTCCGAGTAGATATACTCGTGCTTGCGTCCCACCGAGAGCCGGTAGAGCGGAGGCTGGGCAATATACACATAGCCGTGCTCGATCATCTCCGGCATAAAGCGATAGAAAAAGGTGAGGAGCAGTATGCGGATGTGGGCGCCGTCTACGTCAGCATCAGTCATGATGATGTTCTTGTGATAGCGGGCCTTTTCTACGTCAAAGTCCTCGCCAATGCCCGTACCGATGGCCGTGATAAGGGTGTTGATGGCCTCCGAGGAAAGCGAGCGATGGATGTTGACCTTCTCGATGTTGAGGATCTTGCCGCGCAGGGGCAAAATGGCCTGGAAGGCCTTCTCGCGCGCCTGTTTGGCAGAGCCGCCGGCGCTGTCGCCCTCGACGATGTAGAGCTCGGTGAGCTCCGGGTCTTTGAGCGTGCACTTTGCCAGCTTGCCCGGCAGGGAGGTTTCTTTTTGCTTGCGCTGGTTCTTTTTGTAATTGGATACCGCCTCGCGCACGCGCTTCTCTTCAAGCGCCTTTTTGACTATTTCGCGGGCGGGGTTGGGGTGCTCCTCCAAAAACTCGGCAAGGCCCTGCATAACGGCACTTTGGCTGAGTGAGCGGATATCGGTGTTGCCGAGCTTGGTTTTAGTTTGACCTTCAAACTGCGGGTTGCGCAGCTTAACCGAGATAATGCAGGTGAGGCCGCTTCGGACGTCCTCCCCTACCATGTTATCTTCTTTTTCTTTGAGCATGTTCTTGGCGCGGGCGTATTTGTTGAGCACCTGGGTCAGACCGTTTCTGAAGCCCTCCACGTGGGTGCCGCCCTCGGTGGTGTGGATGTTGTTGGCAAAGGCCAGCGTGGTTTCGTAGTGGGTGGTGTTCCACTGCATAGCAAACTCGATCTCGCCTACCTCCGGATGCTCGGCCGAAAAAGAGATGGGTTTAGAAAGACCGGCCAGCACATCCTTGCCCTCGTTGATATATTTGACAAAATCAACGATACCGCCGGCATACTGGTACTCCTCATAAAAAGGCCCGGTGCCCTCCTCGTTTTGGATGCGCTCGTCGGTAAAGGTTATTTTGATGTTCTTGTTGAGAAAGGCCATCTCACGCAGGCGCGCGGTGAGGATGGTATCGTCGTAGTTGGTGGTTTCGAAGATCTCTTCGTCGGCCCAGAAGGTTATCTTAGCGCCGGTTTTCTTGGTTTTGCCGATTTGCTCAAGCTTCTTGGTGGTTGTGCCGCGGGCAAACTCCATGGTCCAGATGCCGCCATCGCGCATAACCTCAGCGGTCAGCTTGGAAGAAAGCGCGTTGACTACACTGACGCCCACGCCGTGCAGACCGCCGGAGACCTTATAGCCGTCGCTGCCGAACTTACCACCGGCATGGAGAATGGTGAGGACCACCTCCAGGGTGGACATCTTCTTCTTGGGGTGTTTTCCCACCGGGATTCCACGGCCGTTGTCGGTAACACTTACCGAGTTGTCGGCTCCGAGAACCACGTCGATGCGGGTGGCAAAACCGGCCATGGCCTCATCGATGGAGTTGTCTACTACCTCGTAGACCAGATGATGCAAGCCGCGCGGTCCCGTAGAACCGATATACATACCGGGGCGTTTGCGGACTGGCTCTAATCCCTCTAAAACAATAATATCTTCTTCGGCATACCCTGCCTTGGCACCCTTGACCTCGCTCGCGCTCAAAATGACTCCTTTCGGTACAGGTGCTATTATTTTTCAATAATTTGATAGCCACTGCTGCTGCGTTTTTGCGCTGTTTGACTGACTTATTTCATCAGGATTCAATTATAGCTGATTTGCTTGTTGATAACCGGCAAAAATGGGACAATTTAGCGGTATCTGGCGGCTTCTCAGGCGAGATTTAGCCTGTTTGTGAGTCGCACCTCAGTAATTGGGCATGAGCGCGCCTCTCAGCGGCTCTTTCTCAGGGCGGTTTTGCGCGAGACCAAAAATTTGATGTCCGTGATTTCCTTTTTTGTTTCCTGTTGCAGTTTAAGCCGATAGAGTTCTTTGTCCATGCTCAACTCAGCGGCATAGGCCGGGCTGTCAACATACACGAGAACGATATTCTTCTGCGCAGCATCTTCTTGCTTGTCGCCGCCCTTTTTTGTCGGGCGGTTCTCGTAGACCACGTTGTCGGTGTGCTCCAGGAGGTGCGGAGCGGCCGCCCGTTGCCAGCAGTCAAGCAGGTTCATCGTCGAAACCGGAATCGACCCTAGATACTCGCTGATCTCGTCGGCTAAAGACACCGTGTCCCTTTTCCTTTGCACCTTCTTTGTCATCTCTATAGCTCCACGATCGTTGCTCGTTTGAGAAAATCCTCATTGAAGTAGCCCAGGTTGGTGGTGGTGAGCACGGTTTGCGTTGACTGCCCGATAAGCTCAACAAAGTAGTTGCGGCGTGCGGTGTCCAGCTCGCTCATCACGTCGTCAAGGAGAAGGAGCGGGTTCTTTCCGCTCACGCGTCGCAGTATCTCTATCTCAGCAATCTTGAGCGCCAGCGCAAGGGAGCGCTGCTGACCCTGTGAGCCAAACCTTCTGGCATCGTTGCCCTCTATGGTAAAGCAGACATCATCTTTATGCGGCCCATACAAAGAGCGCCGGGCGGCTATCTCTTCGTCTCTCTTTTGGGTGAGAACAGCATAAAGGTCCTGCTCTCTCGTTCCCGCGAGGCCCTCTGTCGTTCCCGCGAAGGCGGGAACCCATACCCTGTCA
>JAISPK010000093.1 GCA_031274985.1 Coriobacteriales bacterium
GTCCGTTTTGTCTTGTTGGGGGGGGGCCCCCAAAAATGACATATGGAACGCCCCATTTTGACAGCCGCGTCCCCCTGACTGTGTGTTTACGGCAGGAGGGCTTTGAGGGTTAGGTCAAGGGCTTCGCCGGGGCTCAGGCCGTTGAGTTTTGCGGTGGCCAGGACACTGCCGGCAATAAAGATGAGCACGCCAATAACCACCAGTCCCAGGACTCTTAAAAGGCCAGCGAGTGCCGCAAAGCCTCGCGCACGGCGGTGACCTTTTGAGGCTGGAAATTCGTGATACACCTGAATCTGCTTGCCGCTTGGCAGGGTATACACCTGGCCGACTGAGGCCGCGGGCTCTCCAGCGCCGCTCTTTGGAGCGTCAATTGCAGGAGAACTCTCCTTGAGGCGTTTTTGCAGTTCGGTGTTGGCGGAGTCCAGCTCAAGAAGCTCGCAGATACGCTCGGCCAACTCCTGCTCCAGCTTGGTTTTAGCCTCAATGGCGTTTTGCAGCTCCTGGTCTTTGCGGAAGGTCTCTGCGCTCACTACCTCAAGGTCCCCCATAACTTCATTGCGCGTGAGCTGCTCAATGCTGATCTGCTCACGCAGGTTCTCAAGCTGGGCAATCAGCAACTGGTTGCTGTAGCGTTGAGACTCCAAATCTGAAGAGAGTTCACGCAGGAGTTCATCGCGCTTAGCTATGTTCGTTTTGGTTTCAGCGAGCTGCAGCTCCAGGGAATCGAGAGAGTTTGCGCTGTCAGCTTCGCAGGACACCTCAAAGTTTGATTCAAGGTAGGTGAGTGCCGTAGGAAGATCATCAGCTTTGACAAGCTCGGCCCCCAAAGCAACGTCCTTCTTGTTTGCGAAGAGCAAGACATTGCCGACCTTATAGCGATGAGGAGGGACATCTCCCCATATTAAATCAGGCTCGGTGAGCTCATAGAGATAGTATCCAACGTGTTTGCCTTTGTAGAGCATGGGTTCTCAAATAAACTTTGCAGCAAAACTGCAAAGCCCGGTTACTTTTCGAGGTATTCATCCAGAGCAGTACGGAGTATTTCTGACTGACTTGAAGGCTCAATACCCTTGATCTTGTTTCTTGCAGAGAGCTCAATAAGCTTACGGTATTGATCTTTGTAGATATAGAATCCCTTGAAAACGGTAGCGCGCGGCTTGGTCTCAGGCTTAAGTGCTTTTTGTAGGGCAGCTTTTTTCGTTGGTACCATGATGTCCTCATTTCATATTCATTAGCAATAATAATAGCTTGACATTGTTACCTTGAGATTGTATGCTAGCATACTCTCAGGCATATGTAAAGCCCTGAGGAGATTTTGAGTGGTGGATTGGGAGGCGTATATGAACACAAAGGCACCGATGGAGCTCCTGAGCGCAAGTAGCAGGAGATCTACAGGGCAAACCCCCCGGGTTTTGTTGGATCGCATAGAGCAGAGTAAACAGTTTCCCTGCTTTGTCCTGGCGCCGAGGTTGAGTGGTTTTGAGGAGCTTCTCGCTAACCTTGTTGCCGCGAGTACCGAGGTATTGACGATTACCAGGTATGAGGTTGACGCAAAGGGCAACTGCCACCAGGCGAAGCAACCGGAGTTAAGCAACCAGTCCGCTGAGACCGCAGCACGAAAAAAACACCCTCCCGAGACCGCACCACGTAAAAATATCCCTCCTGAGACCGCGCCAGGTAAAAAACAGGTCTGCCCAGAGGCAAAGCGAGTAGCCCTGATACCCTTTATTCCCTGGCTAGCCGACGAGGCAGCAAGGTCTCTCTCCAACGAGATAGACAAGCTCGTAGCACAGGAATACCGGGTGCTCGTTTTATGCCCCTTGCAAAACGACCGCTATCAAGACCTCCAGCGCCACCGTATCGAGATTACGGCCTCAGAGCTCAAAGAAGTGGGGCTCTTTTCTCCGGCAGCCTACCTCAAGAGTTTTAAACAATTCATTGCAGAATTCCTGCCTTTGCAGATTCGCCTGGCAGCAGTACTCGCCGCAGTCCTTGGCAGCATTGAGCTCGATGAGGTCACTCAGCTCGGTTTTAGGCTCTCCGGCGACATCCCCGGACTCCTGGCGCAGCTGCACGCACTCTTTACGGTAACCGCCACCGGCGCAGGCCTGAGATCCGAGAGCCTTGCCCTGCCCGAGATTGCCCCCGAGATCTCTGTGGTGATCAGAGAATACCTTGAAGAAGAAGGAATAACGGTGAGCGCGTCAGTTCTGGCCAGCAGGATAACCATGCTCTCCATGGCACTCCTGCAGAGAGGAGAGCTGGAAGCTTCGCACCAGATACTGGAGATTGCCGAAACCCTGAGCGAAGAGGTTGTCCTTCACGCAACACTTCCTTCAGGCCCTCCGCACAAACAAACCGCAAGAGAGTATTCAGAGTATGCTGCACGCAAGAGCCCGGGGCTTCCTTTTTCGTACCGAACGGGGTGTTCTGCGCCCCTCCTGGCCCTGCGACTCTTTGGAAGGCTCGAGGTAAGTCTGGGAGGAGCGCAACTCATCAATAAGCAGCTCACGCGCACCAAGGTCAAACGGCTCCTGGCTTTTCTTGCGCTCAATCAGCATCGAGTGGTATCGCGTGACAATCTCATTGACTATATCTGGCCCAGCATGGATCTGGAGCGGGCGCAAAAGAACCTCTATACCACCTGGTGTATGCTGGCGCGGGGGCTGGGCTCACAAAAAGTACGCGCCTGTCCCTACCTCATCAAGAACGGAGAGATATACCAGCTCAATCCCGAACTGGTGATCTGTGACACAGACCGGTTTGAGCAGCTGGCGCGCTCGGTGTTTTTTGAGCAGACTCAAAGCGATAACCAGGTTCAGGGACTCTTTGAACTGGAATCGCTCTATCGCAATTGCCTGGTAGCCGACTTGCCACCGGACGGTTTTATCAATGCCCGCATGGCAGGCTACCGCTCCCTCATGGTGGATGCTCTCCTTATGGTCACCAAACAGCTGCGAGAAACAGGAGAGCTCGAAAAGGCTCTGTTCTGTGCCCGCAGCGCTTACGATTTGGATGACACCCGCGAGGATGTGTACCGTGACCTCATGGACACCCAGCTCGAGGCCGGCCAGCGCACCTCGGCCATGCAGACCTACTTCTCCTGCAAACAATATCTCGCCGACGAACTGGGGATCCTGCCCTCAAAAAGAACAACAGCTCTGTATCAGGATCTTTTGCTCGATAACTGCCGGTAGCTAATAAGGTACAATCAAACTCTGAAGAGCAACTGAAACTGACTTTCGGGGGCCTGAGTGAAAGCTGACCGATCAAGGACTTGATTAATGGCAGGATTTCTATCCAAGATACTTCGCAGCGGCGAAGACAAACAACTCAAGACGTTCACTGACCTCACGACTCGCATTGGTGAGCTTGAGGGGCCGGCCCAAAGGCTCGAAGATGCAGAGTTGGCAGCGCGCACCGTGCAGTTCAAAGAGCGTTTTGACGGGGGAGAAGAACTCCAGTCCCTGCTACCAGAAGCGTTTGCTACCGTGCGAGAGGCATCAATCCGCAGTCTTGGCATGCGCCATTTTGATGTACAGCTCATCGGAGGTATGACCCTCAACGCTGGGCAGATAGCAGAGATGAAAACCGGTGAGGGCAAGACGTTGGTCTCGACCCTGGCGGGCTACCTCAATGCACTGAGCGGCCAGGGCGTCCATATCGTCACCGTCAACGACTATCTCGCCAAACGCGACAGCGAATGGATGGGACGGATCTATCGGTTTTTGGGCATGGAAGTGGGCCTGCTCCAAAATGGCATGAAGCTCGATACCAAACGGCCGGCCTACAGCGCCGATGTAACTTACGGCACCAACTCGGAGTTTGGCTTTGATTATCTCCGTGACAACATGGTTCTCAGACCCGCTGACCGGGTGCAACGCGGCCATGCTTTTGCCATCGTTGACGAGGTTGACTCCATCCTCATCGATGAGGCCCGTACCCCCCTGATTATCAGCGGTGCCGGCAGCAGAGCGGCAGAAACCTATGGACAATTTGCCCGTGCCGCCTCCAATCTGCGCCCCGGCGCGGATTTTGAGATGGACGAGGCCAAACGCACGATCTTTGCTACCGAAGCAGGCCTCCACAAGATGGAGACCCTGCTTTCTATTCCTGATTTGTTCAGCGACCCGAGCGGTATGCTGGTCAATCATCTTCAACAGGCCCTTAAGGCGCAATTCCTCTTTAAGAAGGATGTAGACTACGTGGTCATTGACGGCGAGGTAAAGATCGTTGATGAGTTCACCGGTCGAATCATGGAGGGCAGGCGCTACAGCGAGGGACTCCACCAGGCCCTGGAGGCCAAAGAGCGCGTTTTGGTAAAAGAAGAAAACCAGACGCTGGCAACCATTACCCTGCAAAACTACTTTAGACTCTACGAAAAACTTGCCGGTATGACCGGTACGGCTATGACGGAAGACTCCGAGTTTCGTCAGATTTACAAGCTTGCGGTGCTTGCTATTCCTCCGAACCGCGACGTTATCCGCGATGATCGCATCGATCTGGTCTACCGCAATCTCAAGGCTAAGTTCACGGCGGTAGCCGACGACATCATCGAGCGCCATCACCGCGGTCAGCCCTGTTTGGTGGGCACCGTTTCCATCGAGAATTCCGAGCTTTTGTCCGGGCTGCTCAACCGGCGGGGAATACCTCATGAGGTGCTTAACGCCAAGCATCACGAACGAGAAGCTCATATCGTGGCGCAGGCCGGCCGCGTGGGCGCGGTGACCATCGCCACCAACATGGCAGGCCGTGGTACCGACATCCTGCTCGGCGGAAATCCGGAATTTTTGGCCGACGAACTGCTGCGCAACGAGGGCATCGATCCTGAAGAAGCCACCGAGCGCGATCTGGAGCGTTTTGCCAACCGGGCGCTGGGCATCACCAAGGAAGAACACGACATGGTTGTGGCCGCCGGAGGACTGGCGGTTATCGGTACCGAGCGTCACGAGTCGCGGCGTATCGACAACCAGCTCCGTGGTAGATCCGGCCGTCAGGGTGACCCGGGCGTGTCGCAGTTTTATCTTTCGCTCGAAGACGACCTGCTCAGGCTCTTTGGCGGTGACCGCATGGATCGCATTGCCAACGTCATGGAACGAACCGGCTTTGAAGAGGACGTACCTCTCGAGAGCGGCATGGTCTCCAAGGGCATTGAGAGCGCCCAGCGACAGGTAGAGTCCATGCATTTTGACTCCCGTAAACACGTTTTGGAATACGACGATGTCTTGAACCTGCAACGACAGGCTATATACAAGGAGCGCAACGCAATCCTTGATGGTAAGGACATCCACGACCGGGTCCTCGCCATCATGACTACCACCCTTGAGAAGAATCTCGCCCTCTACTCAGAGGGAGTCATGGATGACTGGGACTGGAACGGCCTCAACAAATGGTTGGAAGAGCTCACCGGTGTTGTTGACATGGATGCAAAGGCCCGCTTTGGCAGCGACGATGACGACGAGGCCTTTGGCGAGAGGGTCTTTGAGTTTTTGGAGGAGACCTTCAGGCAAAAAGAAGAGGCGATAGGCGACGAGCAGATGCGCCGCTTAGAGGCACAGGTCATGCTCCGCATCATGGACACCCGTTGGATGACCCACATGCAGGAGATGGACTACCTCAGAGCCGGTATCGGTCTGCGTGCTTTTGGTCAGAGAGACCCGCTCACTGAGTATAAGAATGAGGCCTATACGGCCTTTGCTGAGCTCAGGGACGTGATGTATGAGGATTACCTCCGTACGTTGCTGCGCATCAAGTTGGCAGCGGTAGAAGAACAACCCGAACCTAATGCCTTGAGAGGAGCGAGCTACTCCGGCCCCTCAGAGGATGTTCCCTCCCTCAGTTCTGACGTAAAGGCGAGCCTGCGTGCCGGGCAAGCTGCTTCCGGTGCAGGAGCGGGGGCGCTGCAAACAGGCCAGGAGGCACCGCGCAAGGCAAAGACCATGGTCAAGGATAAAG
>JAISPK010000115.1 GCA_031274985.1 Coriobacteriales bacterium
CGTCCCCTTTTGTCAGCAAACCAGCCTCGTCCCCGCTGATGCCCTCAAATGAGGTCAAGCATATTGTGATAGGCCTGAAGATGCGACGGCTTTCCATCATGGTAAAAGCGGCTCAGCTCATCGCAGGGAAATTCATCGCACTGCCCACAGTGCAAGAACCCGCGCTCGATGGCACAGGTACGAGTGGTACAGTCCCACAGGAGATTCGGTTCGTCCCTGCATCCCTGACAGTTCTCGTTTTTCTTGTAGTTGCCGCAGCTTGTGCAATTGATGCCACAATACGACAAGGCAACAGAGGTGTTAACGGGCTCACTCATGGGTTTTTCATCTCCCGTCCTTAATGCCGGTATCGAGTAACTCAACCATTATAGTGCCGTTGAGTGTGTGTGGTACGATAGGGGTGTTTACTATGAGGAAAGAAGACTGTATTGAATGCCAGCCCCGACACAGTAAATACTGAGACAGCAAAACTGCACAGGATGCGCAAAGGCCTGCTCTATGGGTCTTTAGCCTATGTAGTCTGGGGGCTTTCGCCGCTGTACTGGAAGCTGCTCAATCAGGTGGGGCATTTTGGCCTGGTGTCGCACCGGATACTCTGGTCGTTTGTGTTCATCTTCATTGTTGCACGCCTCGTTAGATCCAAAGAGCTCAAGACGCTGATCCAAAACAAACGAGCCCTGATTCTCCTGGGAACCGCCGGTGTTCTCATCTCGGTAAACTGGGGGCTGTTCATCTATGCTGTTAACATCGGGCACGTTTTGGAAACATCGCTTGGCTACTTCATCAATCCGCTCATGACCATATTGGCAGGCCTCATCGTTTTTAAGGAGAAGCTCACGCTCCTGCAAAAGCTGGCTACTATTCTTGCTGCTGTTGGCGTTGTTTACTTTACCTTTGACTACGGAAGCTTTCCCTGGCTGGGCATGAGCCTGGCGATACTCTTTGCCGTATACGGAGCAATAAAAAAGGCGGGCAGTTATCCGGCGGTTCCGGCACTGGTGATCGAGACCGGCACGGTGGCTCCCCTTGCCCTGATTTTTGTGATTATCTCGTTCTTTTTGCCGGACAATGGCTTTTTGGCCGATGTCTCATCGCTTGGAGGGTGGGCCACCACCCTGCTCCTCATGGGAACAGCCGTGATAACGATTCTGCCCCTCCTCTGGTATGCAGAGGGAGTCAACCTACTACCCTTTTCCTGGATGGGGTTTTTGCAGTACCTGTGCCCCACCATCTCCTTTTTCTTAGGGATATTTGCCTTTGGAGAGCCCTTTACCTTTGCCCATGGCATTTTGTTTGGGCTCATCTGGATTGGCCTTGCACTCATAAGCATCGAGGTGGTCATCACCACAAAAAACAGCACTACCTCAGCTTAAGATAAAACCAAAACAGGCAAAATAGTCATAACCGGTTTTTTCGGGGCCTCCGCGAATAATCAAAGCGACTGGATTTATCCCGAAAACAGTAGAAACATCCATAGGAGTTTGTCCGGGCTGTTTGTATACTATAATCAGGACAACTCCAAAGTATAATGAGTCCAAAAAGTCCCCTATGGCCCAAAGGTAAGAAGGGTCGAGGTAGAGAACCCGTGTGGTGAAGGAGGAAATTCATGTCAAGAGTCGAGGAAATCTACGAGCTGGTCCTTAAAGGTAGAGCTAAGGATATCTCTGAAAAAGTCGCTCAGGCAATCGATGCCGGTGATGACCCGAAGGAATTGATGAACAGCGGCATGATCGCGGCAATGGCCGAGATCGGCGAGAGATTCTCTCGCGGCGAGCTCTTCGTCCCGGAGATGATGATCTCTGCCAAGGCCATGCAGAAGGGCCTTGAGACCTTAAAGCCGTTTTTATCGGAAGAAGAAAGTGCGGGCATCGGTACCATCGTTATTGCCACGGTTGCCGGTGACCTCCACGACATCGGCAAGAATCTTGTTGCCATGATGCTCGAGAGCTCCGGGTTTGAGGTTATCGACCTCGGCTGTGATGTTCCCGTCGATGCCTTCATCCAGGCCGTTAAGGATAATCCCAATGTGTCGCTCGTCTGCGCCTCCGCTCTGCTCACTACCACCATGCCCGCCATGAAAGAGATCGTCAACGCTCTCATAGAGGCAGGACTCCGCGACCAGGTCAAGGTGCTCATCGGTGGCGCGCCCGTTACGCAGAAGTTCTGTGACGAGATCGGTGCCGACGGCTATGGTGAGGATGCTGCCGCAGCCATTAGGCTCGCCAAAGGCTACATCGCCGCGTAATACTCCAACGTTGCAACCCAAAGCGTAGCGCAGGGAAGCAACCCGGAGAGCAACTGAATAACGACCCTTTTTGTTGCAACAAGCAGCAGAAAGGGTCGTTTATCTTCAAGTAGGTCAGGAAAATACCACCAATAGCAGAATATTACCTTTTACCGTGGACACTACCAGCCTATAATGAAAGCGGTGCTTCCTTGATTCCGGGCAGAGGAAGGGTAGGAACTCTGAACAGAGAAAGGGCAGATGCTCATGGATGTTATCCAAAATCATGAGCTCAACAGCCGAAAAAAGCTTTTGAATTTTGTTGACCTGGAAATCATGAAAGGCATTCTCGATGCCTTTACCAAGACCACCAATCTCATGGCAAATATCGTTGATGTTGAGGGAAGATCAATTTTCTCCCGTGAAAGCCACAATAAATGCTGCTCGTTTTGCAAGCACATCTATAGTTTAGACGGTGGGCTGGAGCGCTGCAGGGGAGCCTATAAACGGTATGGAAAACAAGCTGCGATCTTTGGCGAGCCCTATATCTTCAGATGCCCCGCAGGTTTGGTGGAATGGGCCGCTCCCATCATCGTGCAGGGAGAGCATCTGGGATCCGTTATCTGCGGGCAGGTGTTGATGTGGGAGCCGGAAGACTTTTTCTGGGTTGAATTGCGCGAGCTGAACAAAGAGCTGATCAGCGACTTTACGGAATTGTTTGCGGTGGTAAAGGAATTACCCGTGGTGTCTCCTGCGGTGGTGAGGAGCGCGTCGTACCTGATGCACATCATTGCCAACTACATCATGGATGCAGGGTGGAGCAAGTACGTCTATGTTAAGGAGATCTCGTACCAGCAGGCCCTGCTGCACGAAGAGATCATCAACCGCAACCAGCTTGAGAAGGAGCTCGCCGACAAAACCACGGGGTACTCCTTTGCCTATGAGCGAGAGCTGATGCTCAAGATCAAGTTCGGCGAAACCGATGCGGCCCTGGAGCTCATGCAAAAGCTGCTCGCCGACATCGTTGGCTCAAGCGACAACGGCCTGGACGCTGTGCGCACCAGCGTCATCTCTCTTTGCGTGCTCATGTCGCGGAGTGCGGTGGACGCGGGTATCTCCATGAAGCAGGTCATGGCAGACAACAGCAGATTCTTTAACGAGATGTACCGGCAAAAGACTATCGAAGAGATATGTCTGGGCGCTCAGAAGTTTCTTGAGCACTATATGGAGCGCATCGCTACCCTCTACAAGCGACCCATCAACAGCAAAGTGTACGAGATCAAGAAATTCATTCTCGAGCATCACAGCGAAAACCTGACGCTCGACACCATTGCCAAGTCGGTGTATCTGAGCCCCAGCTACGCAAGCAGGCTTTTTAAAAAGGTGCAGGATTGCTCAATTATGGAGTACCTCACCTCGAGCCGCATAGAAGAAGCAAAACGACTCCTGCACAACCCCGTATACCTGATTGACGAAATAGCATCTAACGTTGGATATTCCGATGCGAGTTATTTTACGAAGGTATTTCGTCGTGCCGAAGGGCTCACGCCCACCCAATATCGGAATATGCAGCATCAGTAAGTTAGAGTTGGAAAAAAGCATATGAAAGATGCGCTTGAAAGAACTTCTTATTGTGAGAAGAATGAGCTGCGTGACCTCTGGCGTGCTATCTATGAGGGCAATGCGCAAAAGGCCAAGGAAGCCACCGAGCAGGTCCTGCAGCTTGGGTATAGCACCGATACCGTCATCAGAAACGCTCTCATTCCGCCCATGCGGGCGTTGGGTGAGCAGCTCAAAGACGGCAAACTCTTTATTCCCGAGGTGCTCATGTCTTCTCGCGCCATGCAGGGAGCCATGTATGCGCTGCAGCCGGCCACCGCGAGCAACCAGGTCACCTTGCTGGGCACGGTGGTGCTCGGGACGGTTGCCGGTGACTTTCACGACATCGGCAAGAACATGGTAGCGCTGATGCTCAAGGCAAAGGGATTTGCCGTGGTTGATTTGGGGATAGACGTCACCGCAGAAGCTTTTGTGGAGGCAATCAAACGCCATAAACCCGATATCGTGGGCATCTCGGCTATGCTCACCACCACCATGACCGAGATGAGATCCATTATCGAACTGATAAGCGCGGTGGGCCTGCGCTCGCAGGTGACTATCATGATAGGAGGAGCTCCCGTCTCAAAGGAGTTTGCCCGGGAGATAAAGGCGGATATCTACGCTGAATCGCTCTTTGAAGCGGGAGATGCGGCAGAAGAACTCATCAAGCATCACATCAGCCGCTATGCTGTTTGATGGGGGATTTTGAGTGAGCAGGCGGGTGTCGGCGACAAAGTACCTAAATAGACGGGAAATTACCATGCCGGCAAAGCAGCGGTGTTAGACAAGAGACTTTGTGAGAGAATAGACGATAATTCGCAGAATTATCCAGAGACATCTTCAGGTCATAAGGCATACACTCACACAGACTTTTTTACGGCATTGAGAGAGAAGTGCTCCTGCGGCCAAAAGCCACAGGACAGATAGGAGACCCCGAGTGAAAAACAGACTGAGAGAAGCAATCGACAGGGGCGAATTTGTTGTCACGGTTGAGATGATCCCGGGCAGGGGAGCAAGCGAAGAAAGTCAGATCAAGGAATTTGAAGAGATGCAGAGCATCTATGCCACAGGGCGGGTGCATGCTATCTCTATAACCGACAACCCCGGAGGCAATCCGGCGTTACTGGCCGATAGGATCGCCGGCGACTTTGCGCACAGTGATATCTGTTCTCTTGTGCACTTTACCTGCAAAGACCGCAATCGCAACCAGATGCAGGCACAGCTCTACGCCCTGCAGCGCAAAGGGATCGAGAACCTACTGGTGATGTCTGGCGACTACCAGGTATCGGGCTTTATGGGGCGCGCAAGGCCGGTGCATGATCTGGATCCGGTGCAGACCCTCATGCTTGTTGAAGGCATGAATGCAGGGCTGGTGGTGGAGGGCCCCAAAGGTGCCGTGCGGGAAGCCCCTGCTCAATTCTTTGCCGGCGCAGTGGTAAACCCCTTTAAATACACCGAAGGCGAGGTTATCCCGCAATACCTCAAACTGGAGCGCAAGATCCTTGCGGGAGCACAGTTCATAATCACCCAGCTTGGCTATGATGTTCGTAAGATGGAAGAACTCCTGCAGTATCTGCGCAGCCGTGGCTACACCACACCGGTGATTGCCAACGTCTTTTTGGTAAACCGGGGTGCAGGACGCCTCATGCGCAAAGGTGCCATAGCCGGCTGTTATATCAGTGACGGGCTCATGGCAAAACTGGAGGCGGAGTTTGAGACCGAAGACAAGGGCAAGGCTGCTCGCATAGAGCGCGCTGCTGTTGAAACCGCCCTGGCGAAGGGTCTGGGCTTTGGCGGCGTTCACATCGGAGGCTTTGGGCTCACGGCGGGTATGATCACCGCAATACTCGACCGCGCCGAAGAGCTGGCCGATGACTGGAGGTCTCTCATTGGAGACTTGAGTTTTGGGGACCCAAACGGCTTTTACCTCTATGAGGCGGGAGTTGACGAAGCAGGCAACCTCACCGGACTCAATGCCGCGACTGTGGCTCCCCGGCCTGAGAGACCCCGCGATAGAAAAGTCTATAAACGCTACCGCCTCTCACGCTTTTTTCATCACTGGGTGCTCACGCAGCAAAGACGCTTCTTTGGAATACTCGCCGCTACCATGGAGCGCAAGGATAAGAAAAAGGGCATCAACCGCCACCACGGCCTGGAGCACGTGGGCAAGACCCTGCTCTACGGGTGTATTGACTGTGGCGACTGCGGGCTGGAGGCCTGCAGCTACACCTGCCCCATGGCCCAGTGCCCCAAGTGTCAGCGCAACGGCCCCTGCGGCGGCTCAAACCCCGGCGGCTGGTGCGAGGTCTATCCAAACGAGCGCTACTGTATCCATTACATGGCGTACTACCGCCTCAAGAAGTATGGCGAGCTCCACAAGATGTCTGCGTACACGACCCCGCCTAACAACTGGGACTTCTCCCATACCAGCGGTTGGTCCAACTACACCCATAACCGCGATAATGCCGCGCAACGCATTCCCGTGTCACTCGGTCTCAACGGGCAAAAGGCAGGCACATCTGCCGACCCTGCTTCTGAGGCAAATAATCCCCCAATAACTCAAACCTCTCATTAAGACCCTCTTACCAAAAGAACAGGAGAAAGCACATGATTATCATAGGTGAGAAGATCAACGGGTTTATACCTAAGACACTCAAAGCAATCGAAGCAAGGGACGGTGACTACATCAAAGAGATCGCCCTGGCGCAACAGGAATGCGGAGCAGATTTCATTGACATCTGCGCCGGAGTTGCCCCTGAGGTAGAGATGGAGACCATGGAGTGGCTCATTGGGCTCGTGCAAGAAGTCTGCACCGTTCCCATCAGTCTTGACAGCTCGGACCCGCAGATCATCGTCAACTGCATACCGCTTTGCAGTCAACCGGGTCTCATCAACTCCGTTTCGATGGAAGAGGGCAAGACCGGGACGGTCTTTCCGGTGATTGCCGATACCGACTGGAAGGTTGTCTGCCTCACCTGCAATCAGGAGGGTATTCCCGATGACGGCCAGACTAAGTTTGCCATAGCCAGAGATATCGTTGCGTGCGCCAGAAGCTACGGCATTGCCGACGACCGGGTCTATATCGACCCCCTCGTCACCACGCTGGGCACCAAGTCGGACTCCATGGTGAGCTTTGTTGAGGCCATCGAGTTGATTCGCGCCGAGTTTCCTGAGGTACATATCACGAGCGGTCTTTCCAACATCAGCTATGGTCTGCCCTACCGTCGGGGGATCAATATGCAGTTCTTGTGCCTCACCATGAATGCCGGAATGGACTCTGCTATTCTTGATCCTATGGATCCCTACATGCAATCGGTGCTCTATGCAACCAACGCCCTCAAGGGTAACGACCCGTACTGCATGGAATACCTGGGTGCCTATCGTGACGGCCTCTTGCCCGTTAAGCCGGAGTAGAAAAACCTTTTTTGAAGCAGCTGATTGGAGACACGCATGCCAGACATCAGGTCAGATATTGAGATCGCCCAGTCGATTACCCCCGAGCCCATCATGGATATTGCCGACAAGATCGGCATAGACCATTCCTACCTGGAGCTCTACGGTAATTACAAGGCCAAGATAGATTACAACCTCCTGGATGCTCACGCGGCATCTCCCGGCAAGCTCATTTTGGTCACTGCTATTACCCCTACGCCGGCAGGCGAGGGAAAGACCACTACAACGGTTGGGCTTGCAGACGGGCTTGCCCATCTCGGCAAGAACGTTGTCGTGGCGCTGCGCGAGCCTTCGCTCGGGCCGGTGTTTGGGGTCAAGGGCGGGGCTGCCGGAGGCGGACACGCACAGGTTGTGCCTATGGAAGACATCAATCTGCACTTTACCGGCGACTTTCATGCCATCGGTGCTGCCAATAATCTGCTCGCCGCCATGCTCGACAATCACATCCAGCAGGGCAATGCGCTGGGTATCGATACGAAGAACATCCCCTGGAGACGCTGCGTGGACATGAACGACCGTCAGCTTCGCAATGTAGTAGACGGCCTGGGCGGCCCGGCGCAGGGCACTCCGCGCCAGGATGGTTTTGACATCACGGTTGCCTCCGAGGTGATGGCAATACTGTGCCTCTCCTCTTCGATCACCGACCTTAAAGAGCGCTGCGCTCGCATCGTCTGTGCTTACAACCATGCCGGCGAAGCTATCACCGCAGGCGACCTCAAGGCACACGGCGCCATGGCTGCCCTCCTCAAGGATGCTTTAAAGCCCAATCTGGTGCAGACGCTTGAGGGAACCCCTGCCTTTGTGCACGGTGGCCCGTTTGCGAATATCGCCCATGGCTGCAACTCGGTCATGGCCACCAAGCTGGCCCTTATGCTCGGTGACTATACGGTTACCGAAGCCGGTTTTGGCGCAGACCTCGGTGCGGAAAAATTCCTCGACATCAAGTGTCGCCTTGCAAATCTGGCGCCCGATGCCGTGGTAGTTGTTGCAACCGTGCGCGCCCTTAAAAACCACGGCGGCGTAGCTCTCAAAGACCTCGGTCAAGAAAACCTCGAGGCGCTCGAGGCGGGGCTGCCCAATTTATTGCAGCATGTCACTAACATCAAGGAGGTCTTTGGCCTCCCGGCAGTGGTTGCCATTAATGCCTTTCCTGCCGACACGGCCGCCGAACTTAAGCTGGTGGAAGACAAATGCCGCGAGCTTGGCGTTACCGTGGCCCTCTCTGAGGTCTGGGCAAAGGGTGGCGAGGGCGGCACAGCGCTCGCCCTTGAGGTCATCAAGCTCTGCGAGGAGCCCAAGTCCTTCCGTTTTTGCTACGACGAGTCTCTTTCTCTGGTTGAGAAGATCACCGCTATCGCCACCAGAATCTATCACGCAGACGGCGTTGACTTTGCTCCGGAGGCTGCCGCGCAGCTGGATAAACTTACGGCGCTCGGCTTTGGCGCTCTACCGGTGTGCATGGCCAAGACCCAGTATTCCTTCTCGGATAGCCCCAAGCTCCTCGGCGCGCCCCGGGACTTTCGTGTAACCGTGCGCAATGCCAAGGTCTCTGCCGGAGCCGGCTTCATCGTTGCCCTCACCGGCGAGATCATGACGATGCCCGGCCTCCCCAAGGTGCCTTCGGCCGAGAAGATCGATGTTGACGCTACCGGCAGGATCTCAGGACTGTTCTGATGATGCGGGGGGAAGAGGCCTCCTGCCCCTGTGAGGCAAGGAACGCTACGTGTTGTACTTGAAAGCATTGGTCTGCAAGGCGCTCTTCAGGGAGTTCTCGCTTTTTGCGGCGCTCTCGGACAATGTCATTGATATCTCCTTCTTTGAATACGGACTCCACAACAAGGTAGGGGCCCTCAAAGAGGTGCTGCAAGACGAGATCAACCGCATAGACTCGGGAGACGACCTTCATACGAGCTATCCGCCGTATGACATACCGTTTGCCGGGATCCTCATCGGATACGGACTCTGTTCCAATGCGGTGGAGGGACTCTCTTCAAAGCACTACCCCCTCGTGATTCCCCGTGCGCATGATTGCATCACCCTGCTCCTCGGCTCAAAAGAGCGTTACGACGCATTGTTCAAAGAAACGCCCGGCACCTATTGGCTGAGTCCCGGGTGGGTGGAGAGCGAAAAGATACCCGGCGCCAAAGAGCATGAGTTTTACATCAACCGGTATCTTGGAAAATATGATGAAGAGTTGACCATGACCATGGTGGAGATGAGCGAGGAGTGGATAAAGAACTACACCCGGTTTGCGCTCATTGAATGGCCCGAGTTTGAGGGGAAGGAATTTGCTCAGGCCACCAAGGCATTGGCAGAAGAGAGTGCGCAATATTCGGACTTGAGGCTGGACCTGCTCAACGGAAACAGCGGGCTCGTGCAAGATCTGCTCTCGGGCAACTGGGACGAAGAGCGCTTTTTGGTGGTTCCTCCCGGGCAGACCGTTAAGCCCAGCTTTGATACCGGTGTGATTACGTACTAAAAGCGGAGGGTGAATCGAAGTGATTATGCGGACTCTAAATCCGCCCAGCCGGGTGCAACTCCCGGACTCTCCGCCAGATTTTTGATTTCAGGGTCTCATGCAGTTCACAGAAAATCAGGAACTCAGACTCAGGGAGCTGGGGTGTACCTTAGATCCACCTCAGAGCTTTGCCTCTGACCGTGAGAGAGACGTGGCGTTCAAAGACAGCGAGCGTGCTGCCATCGAAAGTAATCGTCTCGCCCTTCAGGGCTACCAAAGGGAGGGGAGGGCCCCCTCGGTAAACGCGCTGAGTGAGCGCACCTCCCATTTTTTGAGAAGCAGGGGCTTTATCGAAGTGTCAACTCCTCTGATCATTTCCCGGCAGTTTTTGGAGCGTATGAGTATTGGAGATGACCATGCTCTGATTAGTCAGGTTTTCTGGCTGGATGAGCGCTCGTGTCTTCGGCCGATGCTGGCGCCGAATCTCTACGACCTCTCCAAGCGGATGCTAAAAGTCTACGGACGCCCGCTCAGGGTGTTTGAGATCGGGCCCTGCTTTAGAAAGGAATCATCGGGAGGCCGGCACCTCGAATGTTTTACCATGCTGAACTTTGTGGAGTGGGGCATCGCAGAGGCACAAAAGGTCGGGCGCTTTAAGGAACTGGGATTGTTGCTTATGGAGCAACTCGGCCTAAGGGACTACCGATTTGTTGAGGAGCAGTCGGTGGTCTATGGCACCACGATTGACATCATGGTAGGCAATGTCGAGGTTGCTTCCGGGGCCTTTGGCCCCCACCCTTTGGACAAGCAGTGGGGCATGGATGAGACCTGGCTCGGGCTGGGAGTTGGGCTTGAGCGTGTCGTTATGCTGGCAGAGGGGCTGGATACCATTCAAAAAGCAGGCAGGAGCCTCAGGTATCTGGGTGGTGTGAGTTTGAACTTCAAGTGAGAACTATGAATTATGAAGTATGACGCAAACAGTATTCTTGCTCTCCTCAACGGGAGCGAAGGCAAGGAAGAGCTTTTCAGAAGGGCACAACAGGCAAGGGCAGCGCACTTTGGCAATAAAGTTTTTGCCTACGGTTTTAATTACTTCTCTACCTACTGTGTGAACCACTGCACCTTTTGCTATTACCGAAGCTCCAACGCTCAGGCGCTTCGCTACCGCAATGATCCCAGGCAGGTTGTTGAGGACGCAAAACGCCTGGCGAGTTCAGGGGTGCATCTCATCGACCTCACCATGGGCGAAGATCCCTACTATCGCAGCCACCCAAAGCGGCTTGCTGATCTTATCTCTGACGTAAGCGCGGCATGCGAGCTTCCGGTCATGATTTCTCCCGGCGTGATAGAAGCAGAGCAGCTTGAACTACTCAAGCAGGCTGGTGCGGTGTGGTTTGCGCTCTATCAGGAGACCTTTGTCAAAGAGGCCTACGAACGCCTGCGCATCGGTCAGGATTTTGACCGGCGCCTCGAGATCAAAAGAGAGGCGGTGCAGCGGGGGCTCTTGCTCGAAGAAGGCATTTTGACCGGATGGGGAGAGAGCCAAAAGCAAGTCGCAGACTCCCTTGCCAACATGGATCAAGCCAGGCCTTCTCAGGTGCGGGTCATGACCTTTGTGCCACAAAAAGGTACCCCGCTCGAAGGGCGCACGCCTGCCAACAGCGACCGAGAGCTGCAAATCATCGCTGTTATGCGGTTGCTCTACCCTCATAAGCTTATACCGGCCTCCCTTGACGTAGAAGGCCCCCGAGGACTCGAGGCCCGCCTCAATGCGGGAGCCAATGTCATCACGTCCCTCATACCGCCCGCATCAGGTCTATTAGGGGTAGCAAGAAACGACGATATCGAGGATGGCGCGCGCAGCCTCGCTCATATCACCCCGACTATCCAAGCGGCCGGCCTGGAGCTTGCATCGCTTGCAGACTACCGGGCGTTTATTGCCAAAGCACAGGCAGAAGGCGCGGGTCTCGGATGAACATGCTCGTGATAGGAGGGCGCCTGCAGGGCGCAGAGATTGCTTTTTTGGGCAAGGAGGCCGGCTTTCAGGTCACCGTGCTGGACAGAGAACAAGAGGTGCTTGCCTCACAGTTGGGCGACGCTTTTGTGCAGATAAATCTGCAAGAAGCAACTCCCGGCCTGTTTGCAGGGTATGATCTGGTCTTTCCTGCCACCGAGAATCTTGAGACGCTCCAGCTCGCTCGCAAGCTGGCAGAGGAAGCAGGTCTTCCCTTCCTGTTTGATGAGCAGGCCTTTTACCTCACTCGCTCAAAAACGAAGACCAACCGTTTTTTGCAGGATATCGGCGTGCGGACACCTCCCGCTCTTTGCGCTGAGCTCAGCGATATTGCTCCTCTTTTCGGCAGTCGCAGATTCATCGTTAAGCCCGATAAGAAGAGCGGCAGTAAAGGCGTTTGCTGTTTTTGTGACAAAGCGGCTGCGCTGGCCTACCTCGATAATCACGAGGATTGCTTTGGACAGGTATTCCTTGAGGGCCCCCTCTACTCGGTTGAGGTGATCTGCGACAAAACTCACGTTACGCCCTTCGCTGTTACCGAGGTGGTGGTGGAGGCAAGCTTTGACAGTCACCGAATCATTGCGCCGGCGGTTCTCTCTGTGGAGATAATCAGCGAGATACAGTCTCTTGCCTCTCAGATTGGCAGGGCCCTGCGGATGAAAGGCATCTTTGATGTTGAGCTGGTTTTGCACGACTCGCGCCTGTATGTTCTGGAGCTTGATGCCCGTATGCCCAGCCAGACTCCTCTGGCGGTGTACTACGCAACCGGCGTCAACTTCGTCTCGGCCCTTGCCGCGTGCTTTCTCGGCAGCGGTGACGCGGGCTTGCCGAATGCAGACGGGGGAGTGAAAGGGGCAGACACCCGGGTGGTTCTTCAGCATGTCTACAGAGACAACCGAAAAAAAACCATTGAGCTGATTGGCGAAGGAAGACTTTTAGCGGCACCTCCCCTCATCAGAGCAGACGGTTTTTGTGGGGCTGATGTAGCTCTCGTGAGCAACAGTGCTGAGAGCACCTATGCAACGTTACTGACCCTGGCTGAGACCCACAGTGCGGCAGAAGACAAAATGGAGAGAGTTCTTGAAACTCTCAAGAGCAGGGAGGGGGCAAACCATGTGTAGATTATTGCCAGAGCATATCGAGCGGATCAATCTCCGATTGCCAAAACTTGAGGCTCACTACCGGAGCATCACCGGGATGAGCCTGCTGGAGATCGCTCACTTTGCTGCAGAGACGTACTATCTGCCGCTTTGGGTGCGCAAGCGTATCAGGGTCGCCTGCGTGCCGATTACCGCTGACGAGGGTATTCTCAGTGGCTTCTCTGAGACCGTGGCGCTCATTTTGAGGGAATTCGCCGATGTAGATGCCTTTGTTACCGAGACGGCTGATGTCACCGGCTTCAATGAGGCGGTGCATAGAGATGCTGACCTGGTGTATCTTGCCGACGACACTACCTGTATCTGCAGAAATCTCCGCACCGGGGTCATGTCCGATAACGGCTTTGCCACCGGCAGAGGCTTTGCCGCGCTTTTGTATCTGAGCTCATGCGCTCTGCATCAGGAGGTTCTCATTCTGGGATCCGGCAAGGTGGGTGCAGCTGCCTATCACTTTCTCGCAGAGCGCAATGTTTTGCTCAAATGGTTTGACCTGAAGGAGAACAATCTCTACTCACTGGATTCGGAGCACTTTAGCAAAGCATGGGAGCAAAAGGCGTGGGACTCGATCATTGATGCCACTGATGCCCCCGCCTTTATCGGTGCAGAGCAGGTAAAAGAAGGCGCCGTTATCGCTGCTCCCGGGATTCCCTTTGGGTTAACGGAGGCAGCCGAAAGCAAGGCACGTCA
>JAISPK010000118.1 GCA_031274985.1 Coriobacteriales bacterium
GCGGCAGCGTCGGTAGCAACCAGACCATCTTGCACCAGGAATTTGCAAAAGCCCTTGATTGCAGCAACGGTGCGCTTGAGTGAAGACGGAGCAAATCCCAGCTCTACCAGCTCACCCAAAAAGGCAACTATGGCCTGATATTGCAGCAAATCGGCAGGAGTAGTCTCCCCCATCGCAGCGATAAAGCGCTGCAAATCGCGCTGGTAGCCCTCTATGGTGGCAGCCGAGGCGCCTTTCTCCACTCTGAGAAAAATCAGGTATTCTTTGAGGGCTGCAGCGAGGGTAATCATCAGTTATTCGTCTAGAGCTGCGGCAATCTCATCGGTGATGTTCATGGAGTGATAGACGTTTTGAAGGTCTTCGAGCTCCTCCAGTTTGTCCACCAGTTTCATGACCTTTTTGGCTTGGGTCACATTGACCTCGGTAGGGGTCGTTGGTTCCATGATGAGCTCGTAACCTTTGACCTCCAAACCATGTGCGGGAAGGGCATCGCGTACGCTGGCCAACTCGGTGGGGCCGGTAAATACGATCCACTCGTCGTCGGCATCTTCGTAGTCATCGGCGCCGGCTTCGGCAATTGCCAGCATGAATTCGTCCTCGTTTGGCATCTGGGCTTTGTCGAGGGTTATCTGGCCCTTGCGCTCAAACTGAAAGGCAACCGAACCGGTGGTGCCGAGATTGCCGTCGGTATGGTTAAAGGCCGCGCGCACGTCTGCCGCGGTGCGATTGCGATTGTCCGTGAGCGCCTCTATATAAATAGCCACTCCGGCATGCCCGTAGCCCTCGTAGATGACCGTCTCAAACACCGCGCCGTCGGATCCGGCGCCAAAGGCCTTTTTGATGGCCGTGTCGATCTTGTCTTTGGGAAGGCTGTAGCTCTTAGCCTTGGCAACCGCTGCCGCCAGACTCGCGTTGTTCTCAGGGTTAGGGTCGCCGCCCTCTTTTGCCGAAACGGTGATCATGCGCGAGAGCTTGGAAAAGAGTGCGCTCCGCTTTTTATCCTGAGCTGCCTTGCGGTGCTTGGTTGTGGCCCATTTAGAATGTCCGGACATGTTGATCCTTTTCTCGTTTATGTGTTTTCGTAAAGTATTGTAGCAGTTGAACTGCCAAATTGTTTTTTGCCCCCGGCGCTGGTTTAGAAAAAGTTTTGATTGATTTAGACTCTGTTTAGATGTGGTTGTGACACGGTTTATTTTGAGCGACTACAATAACCTGAGATAAAGAGTGGGATTACTTTTTGCAGTCACACTTGACTACGAACAGACGTTCGTATAGTATTAGCCAAGTAAACGACCATTGAATGGAGCAGACATGGACCAGGATAAAGTCCAGGCACTGGAACTTACCACCGGAGAAATCGAGAAGAAGTTTGGCAAGGGCTCTATCATGCGCTATGGCGAGGGTGGGCCAAAACTCGAGCTGGATGTCATCCCTACCGGGATACTGGCGCTCGATGCCGCGCTCGGTATCGGCGGTGTTCCTCGCGGCCGTATCATCGAGATCTTTGGCCCTGAAGCGAGTGGTAAAACCACTCTGGCGCTGCAGATCATCGCGGAAGCTCAAGCCCTGGGCGGTATTGTGGCCTTCATTGATGCGGAGCATGCCCTTGACCCTACCTATGCTGCCCGTCTCGGTGTGGATATTGACGAGGTACTGGTGTCCCAACCCGACACCGGCGAGCAAGCTCTGGAGATCTGCGACATGCTGGTGCGCTCCAACGCCATTGACTGCATCGTCATAGATTCGGTGGCGGCTCTCGTACCACGTGCAGAGATCGAGGGTGAGATCGGAGACGCCAGCGTCGGGCTCCAGGCCCGTTTAATGAGTCAGGCTCTCCGCAAATTAGCCGGTTCGCTCTCTAAGTCAAACACCACGTGTATCTTCATCAATCAGCTTCGCGAAAAAATCGGCGTTATGTATGGTAACCCGGAAACCACCACCGGCGGTCGTGCCCTCAAGTTTTTCTCCTCGGTGCGCATCGATGTGCGCTCAACTGAGAAAATCAAGAACGGAGCCGACATCGTTGGCAACCGAGTGCGCGCAAAGGTGGTTAAAAACAAGGTGGCGCCTCCTTTCCGTCAGGCCGAGTTCGATCTCATGTTTGGTGAGGGCGTCTCTAAAGAAGGGTGCATCCTTGATCTGGCGGTGGAAGAAGGTCTCGTCAAGCGTTCCGGATCGTGGTACACCTACGATACGCAACGACTCGGTCAGGGTCGTGAGGCAGCAAAAGAAACCCTTAAAGAAAACACGAGCCTCCGCAATGAGATTGAGCAGCTGACCAAGGTTTCGTTGGGCCTTATCGTAGTTGAAGAGCCTGCGCCAGCGCAGAGCAAGCCCGATGCTAAACAATCGGCTGAATAGAAAACCGCGAGGGGCTTCTGGCGCAAAGGCAACTGACCCCAATGCAGCTATGGACAGCCTGGTGCGTCTGCTGTCAGCGCGCGAACGTTCCGTGCAAGAGGCACACAAGCGCTTGGCCGAGAAGGGTTTTGATTCCAAGGCATCTTCGGAGGCTGTCAATCGCGCTTTAGACTGCGGGCTGTTGGACGACCAACGATTTGCAAAGAGACTGATTGAGGTCAAGATCGCTGCCGGCTGGGGAGAGTATCGCATCAACCAGGAGCTCTACCGCTTTGGGATTCCTAAAGACAGCATCGAGGGTTACCCCGAGGCGTTCTTTGCCGCAGAGGACCAGTTGGAGCGTGCGCTCCAGGCGCTCAAGAAGCATCGTTCGAGAGCTAAGAATCCCCGGCAGGCTGCTTTCAAATACCTCATCAGCAGAGGATTTGACTCAGAGATTGCCGGCGCTGCCGTCAAAGCACGCCACTCTGAACTCTGAAACCAGGGGGCGGGGCTCGTGTGGGACAGGGGGACGGGGCTCCTGTGGGACAGGAGGACGGGGCTCGTGTCCCCTTATTCCCGGAACTAATCCTTCAGTGCGTTTAGCAGCGCCTTGAGGGCTTCTTCGGTTGCCTGCAAGCGAATCTGCTCGCGATTGCCGCCAAAGGTAAAGCAGGTAGCAGAAGTCTCTATTATGCTATTTTCTTTAGCATTTTTTTGCGCAGTGCCTATCCAAACCGTACCGACCGGCTTTTCTTTGCTCCCGCCTCCCGGCCCCGCGATTCCCGTCGTGCTCACCGCAATGCCTACCTCGAGCTTCTCAAGCGCACCGCGAGCCATTTCTTTTGCCGTCTGCTCGCTTACGGCGCCAAACTCTTCAAGGGTCTTTGCACAAACGCCCAAACGGTCTTCTTTTACCTCGTTGGAGTAGGACACGATGCCGCCTTCATACACCTCTGACGAACCGGCTACATCGGTTATGCTCTTTGACACCAGCCCTCCGGTGCAGGATTCTGCTGTCGCGATTTTAATATTCATAAGTAAGGCCTGCGCAAGGATCTCGCTGACCAGTGAATCGTGGTTTTTTATTGCCGCTGCTTTCTCTCCCTTTTTAAGGGGCAGGGCTAACGCCTTGCTTGCCTCATTGAAGTACTGCGCCATAGAAAACAGGGTCAGGAGCAAAGCGATGATCATGACAACCCACGAGAAGAGATAGAGCGTTTGGTATCTGCTCCCCATGTCGAGGGCCAGCTCGGGATTGCTCTTAATGATAAAGAGGATAACGGCTATGATCTGCACTACGGTTTTTACCTTACCCCAGGGGCTCGCTGCAATAACATGGCCTTCAGCTGAAACCACCATCCTGAGTCCACTCACCAAAAATTCCCGTGAAATGATCACCAGCACAACCCAGGCCGGAAGCTCGCTCAGCTGCACAAGTGCAAGCAAAGCAGCCGTGACGAGGATTTTGTCTGCCAAAGGATCGAGGAACTTTCCCAGGGTGGTTACTTCATTGCGCGAACGGGCAAGGTATCCGTCTACGCTGTCAGTAAACGCCAGGAGGGCAAACACCGCTGCGGCCAACCACGGCTTGATGAACTCCAGATCATACTGGAGAGAAAGGTTGGGAAACCAATCGGGCCAGGGTGCCAGAAACAACACAACAAAAATGGGCACCAGGGCAATGCGTATCGTCGTAACGATA
>JAISPK010000134.1 GCA_031274985.1 Coriobacteriales bacterium
ATCCGGTATCTATGAGCGCAGAAGCCAGGATGGTCAGCGACCCCCCGTGCTCGATATTTCGCGCCGCTCCCAAGAAACGTTTGGGCGGATACAAAGCTGTTGAGTCCACACCACCGGAGAGAATACGTCCGGAGGCAGGCTGGGCAAGGTTGTAGGCACGGGCAAGACGGGTAATAGAATCCAGGAGAATCACTACATCGCGCCCGGTTTCAACCAGACGTTTTGCTCGCTCGATGACCAACTCAGCCACAGCAATATGGTTCTCTGACGGCATATCGAAGGTAGAGGAGACCACTTCTCCATTGATGGAGCGCTCCATGTCGGTAACCTCTTCAGGACGCTCGTCTACCAAAAGGCACATGAGGTGCACCTCAGGGTCGTTGGCGCTGATGGCTGCAGCGATGTCCTTGAGGATCGTAGTCTTACCAGCCTTAGGCGGCGAAACGATGAGGCCACGTTGACCCTTTCCAATAGGCGCCACCAGGTCGATGGTACGAGCCGTTATGGCGTTGGGGCTGTGCTCCATCAACAACCGCTCATCCGGATAAACCGGCGTGAGATCAGAGAACTTGGGGCGGCGCAGCAAGTCTTCCAGAGGAAGATCGTTGACGCTGTCAATGCGTTGCAGAGCAGCGTATTTCTCGTTCTCGCGAGAGGGGCGCACCTGGCCGGTGATCCAGTCACCCTTGCGGAGACCGTTCCTGCGGATCATGCTCATACCCACATACACATCGGTCTCTCCGGGGAGATATCCGCTGGTACGCAGGAAGCCATAGCCTTCGGGAAGCAGATCAAGCAGGCCGGCACACTCGATGTAGCCTTCTGCCTTCATGCTCGCTGCCAAAACGGCCTCAATGAGATCGCCGCGTTTGCGCATATCGATGCCACTCAGGTCCACTTCGAGCTGAGCAGCGCGGGCGCGCAGTTCGCTTGCTTTGAGTGCCTCCAGATCCTCGCGGGTCGTTTGGGGTACGATCTCGCGATTCTTGCGGTTTTGCTTTTGGTTCTTCTGGCCTTTGCCGCCGTTGCCAGCGGATTGACCGTATGATTGTCCACCGGAGGGCTCATATGACTGCGAGGCATTGCTGCGGGCATTGTCGCGAGCGCTTTGGCGTTTTTGCTGATCATCGTTAGAATTCGCAGCCTGATCGGCAGACTCTGCGGCGCCGGTTGTGCTCACCGCCTCTTCTTTTGCAGCCTTTGCCTTTTTGCGCGGTGCTACGGGCTCGGGAGCCTCTACCTGCGGTTTGTCTTTGGTGCCGCGACGCGGCTTACGCGTCGGTGCTGGACGGGCATGAATCTGCTCGTCGGTGTCCAGCATAGTTGAGTCGGTATCGGTTGTTTCGATCATTGTTGTTTCACTTTCTCCCAGTCTGCCTCAAAAGCGGCCAGACCATTTGTGGTAAGGGGGTGCTTTGCACATTTCTTTAAGATATCAAAGGGAACCGTTGCAATGTCGGCTCCTATCAATGCTGCCTGGGTCACATGATTGGGGTTTCGGATAGAGGCGGCAATGACCTCAACTTGCTGACCGTTTGGCCCCTCGTCTCTCATGTCGTAATTATTGAGTGCCGCCACAATGGAGGCAAGGTGGTCGAGCCCGTCTTCGGAGATGTCATCAAAGCGACCAACGAACGGACTCACGTAGCGAGCACCGGCGCGGGCGGCCAGGATGGCCTGCGGTACCGTGAAGACCAGAGTCATGTTGACCTCGATGCCTTCGTCGGCAAGCGAGCGGGTAGCTGCCAGACCCTCCAGGGTCATGGGAACCTTAACCACTACATTGTTGGCAAGTTTGGCGAGGTCTCTTCCCTGGGCCACCATGCCTTCGGTATCCGAAGCGGTAACCTCGGCAGAAACCGGTCCTTTAACCAGTTGGCAGATCTTCTTGATATGATCTTCAAAGTCAGCAAGTTTGCCACCGATGCGGGCGTAGAGTGTTGGATTAGTGGTTACGCCGGCGAGGGCTCCCCAGCTGGCGGCCTCTGCGATTTCCTCAAGGCTGGCCGTGTCTAAAAAGAACTTCACTGTTCAATTCCTTTCCGGGTGTATTTCTTTATAAAATGTCATTTGCTTGGTAAAAGATGTGAAACAGACCTCAAAAATATAGAAAGGGGGATTTTGGTACTCAGGAACTATAGCATATCTTACACCTTTGCAAGCGCGAGATTTTTTTGCGGCCTTCCGGCCGGAGGATTGAGGGGAACAGGGAACAGAGGTGGGTTTTGCTGCAGGCAGAGGCATTATTTACCGAGAGCTTGTTTTTGCTTTGATTTACGCTTGATCCGCAGGCTCAGAAGCCCTGCCGCTAAGCGTCAAAGGGATGGGCTGTGGTGTAAAAATGCAGAATCTCTGCTGCCGCCTCTTCGATAGCCCGGTTATCGGTACGAATCACGATGCACCCGAGCTGTCGCATCAGTATGCGCGACTCCTCCAGATCTTCTTGTACATAATCGATGCTGGCATAGTTGCCGGCCACGCTCTGAGCATTGCCGAGCCGCTTTAAGCGGATACGCGCCAGAAGCTCCGGCTGTGAGGTGAGACCAAACAGATTGCTCTGCTCCACCCAGAAAAGCTCCTTGGGAGGATCTGTTCCCGGTGCCAGCGGCACGTTGGCAACCTTATATCCCTGGGTAGCCAGATAGATAGAAAGCGGAGTCTTTGACGTGCGCGATGATCCAATCAGCACGATGTCTGCCTGAG